>CAYRYP010000054.1:0-9227 GCA_964428485.1 uncultured Coriobacteriaceae bacterium | reverse complement strand
GGTTCAATTGAGGGCAGGATAACTTCTCAGCGCCTCCCTGGTTGTGAAATGCAACCAAAAAAAATCAAGAATTGAGAGTGTTTTCAGGACATTTCGCATGACATGGGGATATCATTTCGATCGGTATGTAGTAAACATGTGCGACAGCAGTAGTGCAATTTGAAATGGGTTCAATATATTTTGTAAACTTATTAATTTTCCCTTGACAATAAAATCAAATTGCGCGCAGAAAAAGGCGGTGTTCCACCGGTTCGCGAGCGTTCCGGTTAGTTGGCCGAAATGGGACGGGGTGTCTGAAGGTAGCTTCGGGCACGATTTTCGAAAGAGGGATCACTCATGAACATGGAAAAGTGGGTAAGCGACCAGATCTTCACTAGGAAAAAGAGCCCGCTGCCGGTGCTCTCGTTCCCAGCGATTCAGGACATGGGAATCACCGTCAACGATCTTATCTACTCCTCGGATCATCAGGTGGAGGCGCTCAAGCGTATTCATGAGCGCACAAGCATGCCGGCCGTTCTCGCTTTCATGGATCTCTCCGTAGAGGCCGAGATGTTCGGGAGCACGATCAGGTACTCGGATGACGAGGTGCCCACCGTCATCGGCTCCGTCATCGATGAGGACACCGATCTCGACACCGTCGAGATTCCGGATTGCAGGCAGGGACGCACCGGCGTCTGCATCGATGCGATTCGCAAGGTCTCCAAGGAGATCAACGATGTCCCGGTTCTTGCCGGGTGCATCGGGCCGTTCTCCCTCGCCGGACGCCTCATGGACGTCAACGAGGTTATGTTCATGTGCTATGACGAGCCCGAGCTCGTGCACGGTGTCCTCGACAAGGTCACTGAGTTTCTGCTCGACTACGCGAGTGAGCTCAAGGCTGCTGGCGCCGACGGCGTCGTGATGGCAGAGCCTCTGGCCGGACTTCTCTCTCCGGCTCTGACCGCAGATTTCTCCAGCCCTTATGTGAAGCGCATCATCGACGCCGTCCAGGACGAGTCGTTCATCGTGATCCTTCACAACTGCGGGTCGAGTGTCAAGTACACCATCAGGAGTCTCGTTGAGACCGGGGCTAAGGGCCTGCATCTCGGCAACGCAGTGGACATGTTCGAGATGGTGCCCCAGGTTCCCTCTGATGTGCTGTGCCTAGGCAACATCGACCCTGCCAACCAGTTCCGCAACGGAACCCCCGAGAGCATCTACGCCAAGACCATCGAGCTGCTCTCTAAGTGCTCCAGGTTCCCCAACTTCGTCATCTCCAGTGGATGCGATGTCCCGCCGATGTCGCCCTGGGAGAACATCGATGCGTTCTTCAAGGCAGCAGAGGACTTCTACTCGGCAGAGGGCCCTGTGGTCATCCCTACAGCCGCGAGCGCAACGCATGCCCCGACGATGACCTCTCGCGAGCGCTTCGAGGCGGCCATCAAACACGAAGCGGTGGACCGCATGCCGGTCAACACCTTCATCGCGGGCGCCAACCGCGTTCTGGTGGGTGTGGATCACCGCGACTGGGCGACCAGCGCCGAGAACTGCTCCAAGGGTTACATCGAGATGTCCAAGATGTTCCCGGAGGAGGACTTCACTCTCCTTGCCGTGGACTTCATGGTCGAGAGCAGCGCGTGGGGACAGAAAATTCACTATACCGGCAACAACCCCGGAAAGCCCGACTTCTCCCAGATGCTCGTTCAGGACATCGACGACTACGACAAGATCGCCACGGTAGATGCGGCTTCCTCGCACCGTATGAACATGATGGTGGAGGTCTGCGAGAGGCTTGTCGACGAGTTCAAGGGGGAGCGCCCGATCATCGTCTACGAAATGGGCCCGCTGTCCACCCTTTCCGAGATGCGTGGCCAGAAGCAGCTTGCACGCGATCTGGCAAGCAACCCCAATGAGGTCGCAGCCGCAGCGAAGCGCGTCGCGGGCACTCTACGCCAGTTTGGGGAGATGCTGATGGACACCGGTATCGACGGCATCATGTGGGACACCTACTACGCGGCCGGTGGGTTCATCAACAGGGAGACCTGGAAGCTCGCCGAGGGTGGGCTGATGACAGATCTCGCCGAGATGGTTCGCTCCAAGGGCGGCATCAACATGGTCCACAGCTGCCAGCGCGACGTGTTCTTCGACGTGCAGATCGAGGCGGTGAAACCCGAGGTCATCTCGTTCTTCCACAAGCCCGATGACTGCGCCGATTATGCCGAAGTCAAGGCCAAGTACGGTGACAAAGTCACCCTTATGGGTAGCATCACCCCGTGGAACGCGGTCTTCGGAACCGATCTCAACTGGGACGATGAGTGCCGCTCGATAGTTGACAGCATGGCTGGTGACAGCGGCTTTATCCTCTCGCCCGGATGCTTCTACCCGGCCAATGCATCGCTGGGACGCGCGAAGCGCATGATCGACATCGCCACCACCTACGGGGTGCGTCAGTAAATAAAGAGAGGTATCCCGATACACCTTTGCTTGGGGGCGCCGGCATCGTTCGGCGCCCCTTTGTGCTCTTTGCGCTTATCGCTGAAACCGTTACATCGCCCGTGGCTTCTGAGAACTCGGTTACCTCGCCTGCGGCAAGGCGTCTGAAGTAGTCCTTCGTCTCGCGTTTCACGACGCCGGAGAGCGCTATCAGCGCGATCATGTTGGGTATGGCCATGCAGCCGTTGAATATGTCGGCGATGGTCCACACGGCGCTGATGGTCATGTACGGACCCACGAACACCGCGACGATGTAGAGCCAGTGGAACACCTTGACCACCTTCATGTTGCCGTTGAAGAGATACTCCACGCAGCGTTCGGCGTAGTAGTTCCAACCGAGGATCGTGGTGAAGCCGAAGAGTACGAGGCACATCATGATGCAGAACGAGACCACCTCGCCGGGCAAGAACGGGATGCCCTGCTGGAACGCATACATGGTTACGGCTGAACCCTCAAGGCCCAGCGCTGGATCCCATGCCCCGGAGACAACGATCGAGATGCCTGTGAGCATGCAGACGATTATGGTGTCGATGAAGGTTCCGGTCATGCTCACTAGACCCTGCCTCACCGGTTCGTTGGTTTGCGCGGCGGCAGCTGCGATCGGGGCGGATCCGAGACCGGCCTCGTTGGAGAAGATCCCTCGCGCCACTCCCATCTGGATGGCGATCATCATGCTTCCGACGAAGCCCCCGGTGACGGCCATCGGATCGAACGCTGCATGGACGATGGTGACGATGGCACTGGGGATCGCGGTGATGTTGCAGACGACCACGATGGCGCAAATGGCGAGATAGAAGATGACCATGGCGGGGATAACCACCTGGCTGACGTTGGCGATCCTCTTGAGTCCACCGATGACGATAAGTCCCACCAGAAGCGCGATCACGATGCTGGAGATCACGGTGGTCCAGGTGTAGTCCATCCCGAAGAGTGAGAACGCTATCCCAGTGGAGTTGGGGTCGAAGAAGTTGTTGATGGCACCGTTGATTGAGTTGATCTGGGTGAAGGTCCCGATTCCGAGAAGGCCGGCGAGCGACCCGAACAGCGCGAAGAGTTTAGCGAGCCACTTCCAGTTCTTACCCATGCCGCGCTCGATGTAGTAGAACGGGCCGCCGAGGACATGACCGTCCTTCTCTACGCTACGGTATTTGATGGCTAGAAGGCCCTCGGAGAACTTGGTTGCCATCCCAAAGCATGCCGCGAGGAACATCCAGAAGAGCGCTCCCGGGCCGCCTGTGCACACGGCTGTCGCCACTCCGACGATGTTACCGGTTCCGATTGTCGCGGAAAGAGCGGTGCACAGCGCTCCGAAACTGGAGACCTCTCCTTTGCCGCCCTGTTCGTTTTTGATCATATACCTGAGCGCGCGGGGAAGCTGGCGGAACTGCATTGCCTTGAGCCTGATCGTGAGCAACAATCCACCGGCCATGATCAGGATGATCAGGGGTGGCCCCCAGACCACATCGTCGATTGCAACTAGTACCGAGTTGAATGCTTCCATACTGGCTCCGAATCTCTTATATCTCCATGCTGCGCTCCCGGGCCCGGTTTGGATGATGCCGGGCACGGACACGGCTGACCCCTCGATGTCTGTCGCCAGATCCGTCGTGTTGGGATGGAATTAGGGTGCGTGCGGAGCGGTATCATAGCAAAAAAGGTGCAAATCACGCGTCATCATGGGAGCTTTCAATCACGGACGGATCGCATGTACATCCTCTCAGGTTGTCCCTACTGACGCCTGCGAACTGAAAGGCGGTTTGCTCAGATGGCCTTCGCCCTCGGATGCGAGGAGGTTTCGCTCGAATACGCTGCGAAAAGGGTGCTGTCAGATGTCACCCTAGGCGTGGATGAGGGGGCGCGCATTGGCATAGTCGGGCGCAACGGAGATGGCAAGTCTTCGCTGGTCTCCATCTTGGCTGGTGCGCTCGAACCCGATTCCGGCAGGGTCTTCAAGCGCAATGACCTTACCCTTCGCATTGTGGCCCAAGACGATGACCTCGATCCCGCTTCGACCGTGGTCCGCTCCATCTTCGGCGAGGCCCCGGAGTATGTCTGGGCCTCTGACCCCCGCATCCGCTCGATACTGGACCATCTGGTTGGAGACGTTGGGCTCGATACCAGGATTGGAGAGCTCTCCGGCGGCGAGAGAAGGAGGGTCTATTTGGCGTCCGCCCTGGTGGGAACCGACGACATCTTGATGCTCGACGAGCCCACCAACCATCTGGACATGGCCACCATCTCGTGGCTAGCCTCCCATCTCAACTCTAGATGGCATCGCGGCAGGGGAGTGCTCCTGATGGTCACGCATGACCGATGGTTCCTCGACGAGGTATGCACCTCGATGTGGGAGGTTCATGACGCGATGGTCGAGCCATTTGAGGGGGGCTACTCGGCATATGTGCTCCAGAGAGTAGAGCGCGAGGAGGCTGCCCGCGTGGCCGAAGCAAAGCGCCAGAACCAGCTCCGTCGCGAGCTGGCATGGCTATCACGCGGAGCTAGGGCGAGATCCACCAAGCCCAAGTTCCATGTGAAGCTTGCGGAGTCGTTGATTGCCGACGAGCCTCCTGCACGCGACCCGATCGAGCTCAAGCGTGCCGCCATCGCCAGGCTCGGAAAGCAGGCTGTCGAACTCGTGGGGGTTACCAAAGAGCTCGGTGGAAGAAAGGTCATCGACAACGTCTCCTGGATCATCTCTCCGGGCGATCGCATCGGGATCCTGGGAGCCAACGGTGCAGGCAAGACCACGCTCCTGCGCATCATCGACGGCAAGCTCGAACCCGACTCCGGATATGTCAAGATCGGCAAGACCGTGAAGATGGCGGTACTCTCCCAAAGGCTCGAGGAGTTGGACGGCTTCGGCGACTACCAGGTGAGGGAGGTACTCTCGCGCTACCGAACCCGCTACGTCATAGACGGCAAAGAGATCACCTCATCGCAGCTCCTAGAGCGTCTGGGGTTCTCGCCAGCGCACATTATGATGCCGGTCTCCAAGCTCTCCGGTGGGCAGAAGCGTAGGCTGCAACTCATGCTCACGCTGCTGGAGGGGGCCAACGTTCTCATCCTCGACGAGCCCGGAAATGACATGGACGTCGACATGCTCGCGCAGATGGAGAGCGTGCTCGACGGATGGCCGGGCACGCTAATAATGGTCACCCACGACAGGCATCTTATGGAGAGGGTCACCGACAACCAGTTCGCGATCATCGACGGGCATGTGATGCACATCCCGGGTGGGGTGGACCAGTACCTCGAGATGATGCAGAGGGGCGAAACCGGTCTGTCTGCACCCGTCTCCACGTCTAGCGACGCGGGATCTGTTGGGAAGGCGAGTGCGACGGGAGATACCGTGAGGGCCGACGGTCAGGCCGAGGGCGTCGATGGAAGGGCCGATCGCCGGGTCCTGTCGAACTCGGAGCGCCAGGAGGCTAGAAGAAGACTCGCCTCCGCAGAGAGGAGGATGACCACCCAGCAGGGCAGGGTTGAGACCGCAGCCGACAAGCTCGCGCAGTGCGACCCTACCGACTACGCCTCCCTTGCAGAATGCGAGGAGGAGCTGGCCGAGCAGAAAAGACGCCTGTCCGAGATAGAGGATGAGTGGCTGGAACTCTCCGAGTTGCTAGGGGAGTGAACGCCGTCGCATTAGCCGGCAGGGGTTGCCTGGGGCATTGCGGCACATCTTGAGAGGCTGTCGAGCCAGGGCTGCCCGGGTTAGGAGCTGAGTCCGTAGAGCCTTTCGCAGTTGGAGTGGAGGATCATGTCTAGCTCGTCGTCATCCAGCCCGAGGGAGAGAAGCCTGGCGAGTTCGGCGGAATGTCCCCACATCGGAAAGTCGACCCCGAACATCATCTTGTCCACGCCATAACCCCTGATCATCTCCAGAGCGTGCTGTGGCTCCAGAGCCGGCAGGCTCGAAGAGGTGTCGAAATAGGCGTTGGAGCCGCGTAGCAGGTCGAAGGCGTGCTCCCACACCGTGTAGCCCCCGAAATGAGCGGCATCCACCTTCAGGCGGTCGAACCTCTCTAGCACGCGGACAAGCCTCTCGGGCGCAGAGAAGTCGTAGCGGTAGTCTCCCATGTGCACCAGGAGCACCATCCCGCGCTCCTCCATCTGGGCGTACAGCTCCATGAGCCTAGGGTCATCTAGGGCTACCTTCTGGAAGTCGGGGTGGATCTTGATGCCGATCAGGCCAAGCTCCTGCATGTGGTCCAGCAGCGCCTCGACATCCTCGACATCCTCGTGGTAGGCGCCCAGGCCGATGAACTCCGGGTGGAGTGAGCACTGCTTGGAGATGAAGTCGTTGATGGAGGCGACCTGCTCGACCTTGGTGGCAACCGAGCACACGACATATCCCGTGACCCCGGCGGCACCGCCACTGTCGAGAAGCGTCTGGGCGTCGCCGCTCTCTGCGAACATCGTGACGTTGTAGAAGGTGCCCACCGCGCCCGATGCCTTCACGGAGATCTTCTCTGGATATATGTGTGCATGGGAGTCGATGATGGTCTTGCCGGCTAGACGCGCCCTTATGTCGTCGGACAGCTTGTAGGCCCTCTCCTCGGATATGTCCGAGCTTGCCGTGGGAAGTCCCTCGGGCCACCCAGATGGTGCGAATGTGGTTTGGTTCATCGATTGATTTCCTCTTCATCCAGCGCGCGGTCTGTCGTAGTTTCTGCCGAATGCCATGTGCCCGTGTGGGCTTCGCTGGTGCATTTCAACTGTCCCGCCCGCAATGTCTACTGGATGATACGATAACGCGAAAGGACCCCGCCGCTAGGATCTCTCCTGGCGTGCGGGGTCCAGTGTCATTCAGTCAGCGCTCCAGCCACCCAACCGCCCAGAGCGGCTTTGCGCTGTGTTTCGGTTAGGCCTCCTCGACCTCGTAGTCGGGGATGAGCAGCTGGAAGTAGGCCTGCGGGTGGTCGCAGACCGGGCAGATCGCCGGGGGTTCCTCGCCGTAGACGATATTGCCGCATTCGAGGCAGACCCATGCTTTCTTGATGTCGCGTTTGAACACGGTACCGGCCTTCACACGCTCGTTGAGTCTGAGATAGCGCTCCTCGTGGTGCTTTTCGATCTTGGCGACCATCTCGAACTTGAGAGCGAGATCCTCGTAGCCCTCCTCGCGCGCTGTCTCGGCGAATTCCTTGTACATGCTGGTCCACTCGTAGTTCTCGCCGGCGGCAGCCGCCTCGAGGTTCTCGGCGGTCGATTTGAGGTCGCCGCCCTCGAGCACCTTGAGCCAAATCTTGGCATGCTGAAACTCGTTTGCGGCGGTCTCGGCGAAGATGTTACCGATCTGCACATAGCCGTCCTTCTTGGCTTTGCTCGCCCACGCAGAGTACTTCACGTAGGCCTCCGACTCGCCGGAGAAGGCGGTCTTGAGGTTCTGGAATGTCTTGCTGTCCTTGAAGTCCATGATTTTTCTCCTGCTCTCCTCAAACCGACTAGCCGTGTCCGTCTCCACGGATGGCTTGCCGAACCTTCCGCTGAGCCTCCTTACGCGGTTCTTTGGAAGGTTTTCCATATGTCTAGATTATATCCCTCATCCGATGAGTGTTAGTCATCCAGTATCTCCACCAGCTCGATCTCGAAGGTGAGATCCTTGCCGGCTAACCTGTGGTTGAAGTCCACGGTCACGAACTCGTCGTCGACGTCGATGATCGTGCCGGGCAGCGGCGTGTTATCGGGGCCGGAGATCATCACCTGCATCCCCACCGGGATGTCGTTCGTGCCCTGGAGGTTTTTGCGGGTGATCCTGATCACCTTGTCGTCGTTGTGCTCCCCGTAGGCTTGCGCCGCGGGGATCTTGACGGTCTTCTTCTCCCCGAGTTCCATTTCTAGGACGGCTCTATCAAACCCCGGGATCATCATGCCGGCTCCCGCGCGGAACTCCAGCGGATCCCTCTCGAGGCTGGAGTCAAACACGGTGCCGTCGTCGAGCGTTCCGGTGTAGTGGACGCGAACTCTCTGGCCAACCTTCATTTTGTAACCTCCCGGCATCTTCTGATTCAATAATTGGCTCTTCCATTTCTTTCACGCATGATAAGCGCCGATGAGAGGGTCTGTGTGCCGTGATCCGCAGGGCGCTTCGCTCCCTCGGCCAAAGCGGGAGGCGAGTGCTCACTCGCTTGTGCCTCCCTATGGTAGTGCGCATGCTCCTTACGGTTCTATAGCATTTTGTCACTGACATATCTCTTCACATCACTTACAATCATCACTGACAGCGTTTGCAAAACTGTGAGTGAAGTGTGAGTGAAGCATGAAAATGACACCTATCAATGAGATACTTGCCGTCCTACGCGAACAGGGATGCGACGATGCGCATTATGAGGCAAAGTCATGCGCTCATAGTTTGTCCAAAGACATATGGGAATCGGTGAGCGCTTTTGCAAACACAAGCGGCGGCTCATTGCTGTTGGGTATTGACGAGGAGGATAACTTTGCGCCTGTGAAAGATTTTCAGACAGATAGGGTTTGCGATCAGTTTGTTTCAGGCATGGGCGACGGAGGTTCGTCTAGCTGTCTGGCAAATCCGCCTGAGTATCACATTGAGCGGGTGGCATACGCAGACGAAGTGGTGCTTGTCGTTCGTATTGACGAGCTTTCAGTTTCGCAGAAACCTTGCTACATCAAAGCGCGTGGTGTGTTGGGAGGTAGTTATAAACGAATTGACGACAAAGATGTGAGATTGTCTGAAAATGAAATCTATGCACTTCAGTCTGCAACGGTTGTCGATCAGTCCGATCGCGAGGTGGTCG
>CAYRYP010000053.1:0-9338 GCA_964428485.1 uncultured Coriobacteriaceae bacterium | reverse complement strand
CCGTAACCGTCTTCGGTGGAACCTCGTCCGTGGCACAGTCGGTGAGGGACCACATTGTCTCGCTGATCTCATAGCGCATCTGAGGCCGTCTGCGCACCCGAGCAGAGCTGAGCTTTCTGAAGGAGTTGGCGGACCACTCTCATAGCAATTGTCCTGTTGAAGGAATATACTTATACCGATATTGAAACAGTCGAGCCGGAGATGCGCTTGCGTTTCCGGCTCAACTAGCAAGCTATGGCGGTGAGATTTGAACGAGTCTGTGGAGGAGCTTCAGAAGCGAGCTGACGAGGTATTCGGCAAGAAGGTTCCCTTCTGGATCAAGGTCGCGCTAGTCGTCGCGCTGCTGCTCGCGGTCGTCGTCTCCTTCGCGCTCGGTCATTACGGGATCTCCCCGGCAGAGCTGGTCCGTGGGGTCAGCATGCACTTCTTCGATCCCGACGCCATAGCTGCCGACCCATCGCTTCAGAGCATCGACAAGGTGTTGTTCAGCATAAGGTTTCCGAGGATATGCCTTGTTGTGCTCGTGGGCGCCGCGCTCGCGGTGGCGGGAGCCTCGTTCCAGGGGATGTTCAAGAACCCTCTTGTCTCCCCGGACATACTCGGCGCCGCCGCCGGAGCAAGCCTGGGGGCATGCTTGGCACTGCTGCTCAACATGCCCAACTACATGGTGCAGATTCTCGCCTTTTGCGGGGGGATGATAGCAGTTGGGATGGCGGTATGGGTAAACAGGTTCGTGAGATACGACCCAATACTCGGGCTTGTGCTCGGCGGAATCCTCGTCTCTACCCTGTTCGAGTCGGGGACGTCGTTGGTAAAGCTCGTCGCCGACGCGCAGGATCAGCTCCCAGCGATCACCTTCTGGCTCATGGGAAGCTTCTCCTCGGCGAACAACAGCGAGCTTGCGGTGGCGGTGCTGCCGATGCTGGCGGGCTTCGCGATACTCATTATGCAGGGTTGGAAGCTCAACGTTTTGTCCTTCGGCGACGAGGAGGCACGCGCTCTCGGCGTCAACACCAAGCGCACCAGACTCATCGTCATATTCGCCTCCACGCTGCTGACCTCGGTCTCAGTTGCCGTGGCCGGCATCGTGGGCTGGATAGGACTTGTGATCCCACATCTGGCCCGCGCCATAGTGGGGCCAAACTACCGCGTCCTTCTGCCCACCTCGATGTTCGTGGGGGCGGTCTACCTGCTTCTTGTAGACAACCTCTCAAGGCTACTGAGCACCATCGAGATACCGATAGGGATCCTCACCGCCATCATCGGCGTGCCCTTCTTCATCTTCATCTTCCGCCGCAACATGAAGGGCTGGAGGTGATGCGATGAAGCTCTCCGTCAAAGACCTCAGGGTCGGCTACGGCAAGAAGGAGATCGTCCATGGGGTGTCGTTCGAGGCTTCCAAGGGCGAGTTCGTCTGTGTCATCGGGGGCAACGGCTGTGGCAAGACGACGATGCTCAAAAGCCTGCTGGGGCTACTCAAGCCCTTCAGCGGCACCGTGGCCATAGACGGCGTCGATACCACCTCAATGACCGAGCGTGAGCGCGCCAAGCGCTTCGCCTACATCCCCCAGGCACACATCCCTCCCTTCCCATTCTCGGTGGCCGACGTTGTGATGATGGGGCGCACACCGTATGTGAACCGCCTTGCAGTGATGTCGCCGCGCGATAGGCAGACGGCTTACGCGGCGATTCTCGAGCTCGGGATAGAGGGGCTGGCCGACAGAGAGTACACGGAGCTCTCCGGCGGGCAGCAGCAGTTGGTGCTCATCGCAAGGGCGCTCGCTCAGGAGCCGGACTTTCTGGTGATGGACGAGCCCACCGCCTCCCTCGACTTTGGCAATCAGCAGATGGTCTTGCGCCGTCTGAGGGGCCTGGTGGAAAGAGGCACCGGGGTCATCATGGTCACCCACGATCCCGATCACGCCCTTTTTTGCGCCGATCGTGTCATAGCGATGGAGGATGGCAGGATCATCGGCGACGGCACGCCCGACGAGACGATGACCGACGAGTGCCTTCATAGGATATACGGCACATGCGCGCGGATTGTGGATATAGAGCTGGAGCAGGGAGTAAAGACCAGGGTATGCATACCCGTGTGACCCGCGCCGGTGCGCGGGGAGCGGGGTCGCTCAAGGATATTCGACACGGTGTGTGGCCTGCAGGTCGCGCCGAGGGAGGAGGGCTCGATGCCCGTTGAGATTAGCAGGAGGAGGTTCGCCACATTGGCCGGCGCCACCGCGCTAGGGGCGATGTCTATCCCGCTTCTCGGGGGATGCCGCTCCGAGGCCGGCGATGCGCTCTTCCGCGGGCAGCGGACCATCGTCGACGACGCCGACCGCGAGCTCACGATACCCACGGCGGACCGCCTGGAGAAGGTCTTCTTTACCTCGGCCCTTGCGCAGATCTTCGTGATGACGCTCGCGCCGGATCTCATGGGCGCCACATGCTCGGACTACACCGAGCTCGACCTCCAGTATCTCCCAGACGAGCTAAGAGGGCTCATCAACCTCGGCAGCATGGAGAGCAGCACGATGGATCTTGAGGCCGTGCTGGCAAACGACATCCAGCTGATCTTCTCCATCTCGTCGATCGAGCTCACCGAGGCCAACATCTCCGAGGCGGAGGACATCCAGTCGCAGTCGGGTATCCCAGTGGTGCTCATCGACGGCTCCTTCGAGAAGATCAACCACGCCTACACGCTGCTCGGCGACATCCTCGGCAGGGAGGAGCGCGCTGCGGAGCTCGCGCAGTGGTGCGAGGACGCCTACCAGGGGGTCACCTCTGCGGTGGGAGGTCTCTCGGAATCGGAGAAGGTGAGCCTCTACTACGCGGAGGGTCCACTTGGACTTCAGACCGAGCCAGCCTCGAGCCAGCACGCACTTGCATTTACGACGGCCGGAGCTCGCATCGTGGCCGACGTCGAGGTTCTAGACGCTACCGGTATGGCGGACGTCTCCCTCGAGTCGGTGATCATGTGGGATCCGGAGGTCATAGTCGCCTGGGATGAGGAGATCCGCGGCGGTGCCGACAACCGCATCAGGACCAACTCGGACTGGTCGACCATCACGGCCGTAAAAGAAGGCAGGGTCTACACGATGCCCAATGTCCCGTTCGCCTGGGTGGACAGACCCATGGCCTGCAACAGGTACCTGGGCATCCAGTGGGTTGCAAACCTGCTCTATCCCGACCTGTACGACGTGGACATGGTCGAGGTAGGGCGCGACTTTTACTCGAAATTTCTCGGAACCGATGTCACCGAGGAGGAGATGATCGGTTTTCTGGGCAATAGCTACACGGGTTAAGGGAGGAGGCCCGGGGTTGTCGGAAGCCCCAGGCTTGGCAGAAGAAGGAAGAGACGGATGGACATACTAGCTCAGACATACGTTCACGACGTGCTGCACATCATCGCGCAGGCGCTTCTCGTGCCCACGCTGGTGGTGCTTATAGCGCTGATCGTCTACGTGCTGTGGTGCATAGGCAGCGTGATCGCCGAGTCGTTTACGGAGAGGCGCCATTTTAGGATCAACATGCCCTCGTTCCTCGACAGGATCGAGACCGCCTCGCCCTCCGAGCTGCACGATGTCATCGCCGCCTCCAACCTCCTGGGCTGGCAGAAGCGCGTGCTTTTGAGGATATGGGACTACAGGACCCTCGAGGTCGATGCCCATGTAGCCCTGGCCAAGAGACTGCTCGAGGAGCAGGACTCGATAAGGGCAATGAAGGTGGACCGCACCAGCACCATCTCCAGGATCGCCCCTCAGCTCGGTCTCATGGCAACGCTCATCCCGCTGGGTCCGGGCATCGTCTCCCTGAGCACGGGAGACACCGCGACGCTGTCCTCCTCACTGCTCGTAGCCTTCGACGCCACCGTGGCGGGTCTTGTGGTCTCGGCGGTGTCGTTTGTGGTCTCGCGCATCCGCAAGTCTTGGTACGAAGACTACATGTCGGCGCTCGAGGCTGGCTCCACGGCGATCCTCGAGAAGGTCGACGAGATGAGGCGCGCGGATGGCATGGACGTATCCGAGCCTACATCCTTTGCAGATATGTACCCCGATCTGCGTGAGGCCCGCGAGCTAGAGCGCGTGCGCAAGTGGAAGGAGAAGGAGAACTCCTCCAAGAGCGGGCGTACTCGCGAGCGCGAGGCCAAGACCCTGTACGAGTCCGCGAGGGCGGCGGATTGCGTATCCGGTCAGGGCGATAACCCGGCAGGGGGGAGGCCCGCAGATGATAGGTAGCGGAATCGGTGGGAGACTCTCCGGCGGGAATCTCAGGAGAACGCGAGTCGAGGAGGATCTCGACCCGTCGAGCGGACTGGTCAACCTAGCGGACTGCATGTTGGTGCTCGCGGCGGGTCTCATGACCGCTCTGGTCATTGCATGGGACATCGACATTACGTCGACGACCGAGGTCCAGGTCGAGCAGACGCAGGTGATCGAGGAGGTGGAGACCGCCGAGGAGTTTTTGGAAGGCGGCGGCAGCCAGTACGTAGACATGGGTAGGGTCTATCAGGACACCGAGACCGGTCAGCTCTACATGGTGACACCAACGGACGAGGAAGGAAGTGACGAGTAGTGACGCGCAGGAAGCGCACGGGATCGGACGGCGTGCTGTCCATGCTCCCGCGCGCTATGGAGATCGTTCGCTGGAGCAGGAACGCTGCGGCCGTGCTGGCCGTGGTGTCGCTGCTGCTCGGCTGCGTGACTCCGCCCGTCTCTGCGTCTACCGTCCAGGCCGATGTCCTGCAGGAGTCCTACGACGAGACCCTAGAGGGCGCTGACGAGGGAACTGTCGAGAGCGCCGATGAGGATATCGACTCCGGGGAGAGTTCCGAGAGCTCCGGGGATTTAGGGGAGAGCGGCGACGAGAACGCCGATTCCAGCTCCGGTGACGTCTACAGCTCTAGTGAGGCCTCCGACTCCGGCGAGGACTCTGGCTCCGACTCTAACGGTACCGGCGAGGATTCCACCACCGACGGGGACGGAAGCGGCTCCGACACGGGAACCAACACGGACGGCCTAGAGGTCGAGTCGGTGACGATTTACTATCTGCCCATCCTCGACGAGACCGACGAGGATTACGACCCCGACGCCACCCCGATCGCCTACGACCCCGAATCCGAGACGCTCCCGACCATATCCATCGAGTCGGGTGAAATGAAGCTCACGGCTACGATCACATTCAGTGATGGCTCCACCGTAGATAGCGACTCCGATGAGCTAGGTGTCTTATGGGAGATCGTCTCCCAGTACGACGAGTCGTGCCAGCTCCTAACGGACGCAGACGAGTATATTGCCGAGCTCTCCATCGACGAGGAGGACCACTCGGCCACGTTGCGCGCGCTCGGAAACGGCAACGGCAAGGTCAAGGTTATGCTCACGCTCTCGTCCTACTCCGAGGGGACGATAATCCCCGTGTACATCGAGAACAACGACACCTCCGACCCCGATGAGGACAACGACCCTTCACCCACAGCCGAGCCGCTCACGCTGCTCATGACCTACACCGATTCCACCCACTCCAGCGCGACCTCCTACAACTCCTCCAACCCTCCCGAGATCAGGGAGGAGGGGGGCAGCGTCACCTTCTCGCCGCAGATCTACTGGGACGACGGCACGCTTACCGACGCGTATACGAGCGGTCTTTCGCTTTCGTGGGAGAGACTGTGGTGCACCGACTTCGACGGCAACACCCTCGATTACCCGCTCGCCTACATATCCAACAGCGGGGTGGTGCTTGCAACCGGGCTGGGCGACGGCATCGTGTCGTTCAGGTTGACCGTGGTCTCGAACTCGGGCACGACCCTCACCTTCGACGTGCTTGTCAACATCCGCGGCAACGAGACCTACGTCTCCAGCGTGGCAATACTCGACAGTAGCGGAAGGCCCTACGGCGACGACTCGGTAGACGTCTCGCAGGTGGGAAGTGCCCTTACGTTCAGGGCTATGGTCACCATGAGCAACGGTACTGTCCTCTATTCCAATCAGAGCAGCATAGATGGGCTAACCTGGTCGAACCTCAGAGGTCCCACCGATACCGACACCGATCTCTACTCGAGCATAGACCAGTCCGGCAACTTCCTTGCGCTCTCCGGCTTTTCGCAGTGCTATGTGATGGCCTCTGTTGTGGGTGGTGGGATGTACGACAACGACGTCTACGACACCGTCAGGGTCTACGATGGCACGGAGGACGATACGATCGGCTACTCCGGCTCCATCACCGTCAACGTCATCACCCGCACCGACTACGACAACTTCGGGCTCTCCGCCACGCCGTCGCGCACCGTGACGATCACCGACGATGACATCAGGTCGTCGAGCACCTTTACCGATTGGTACACCTATCGGACCCGCGGCGAGAGCTGGGGCACCCTGTACGCCACCGGCATCTCGATCGGCGATTTCGTGCGCCTGGCAGGGATCGATCCTTCGTCGATGCAGTTCATATCCTTCATCGGCAGCGACGGCTACGGTTCGGAGACCGGCTTCTATAGCGCCTCGAGCATACTCGGCTCGCGCTACCGCTACTCCAACTACTACATGCATGCCATATCGACCAGCGCGGGATATCTGGGACAGAGCACCGTGTCGGCGATGATCGCTCTGGAGTACTACCGCGACCCGGGCAACGACTACAACTCCAGCGGCTACTCGAACATGAGCACCGACGGCTGCCTGCGCCTGGTGCTGGGGATGGAGGGGACCACCACCGCCAACATGAACAGGATGATCCGCTGCATCTCCGAGGTCACGATCATAGTCGACGACCCACTGGACGACGTTGAGGAAGATCCGCCCACCAGCGACGGAACCTCCGGCGGCGGTTCCGGCAGCGGCACCGGTGACGGCAGCGGTGGCGGCAGCGGGATTGGCTCCTCCGGCACCGGGGGCACCTCTACCTCCGGCGGCATCGGCACCGACTCCACAGAATCCACCTCCGGAAGCGGCGGCGGACAGGGCTCCGGCGTCTGGGGCTCAGGCGGGGGAGGCACCCAGGTCACCATCTCGCTGCTCGAGGAGGGCTCTGAAGATGGCCAATACGACCTCGTCCACATCATCGACAACCCATGGAGGATAGCCGCACTTATATGCGCGCTGGTTGCACTGATCCTCGGGGCGATGTGGTCGCGGATGAGATACAGGTACGAAGTCGATATCGGAAGGAGAGTGTCCGTATGACGAGGCGCAGTGGTATAAAAGCGCATCGCGCGCTGGGAGCCTTGCTGAGCGGGAGGCGCATCGCAGTGCTTGCCGCGTTCGCCGTGGCACTCGCTGTGTTCTCGGTGTGCCCGGCATGGGGTGATGATGCGGATGCTACGGACGTTCCCGAGCAGATAAGGTCTGTGTACGGCAACATCGCGGCTACGCTCGACGACTCTAGTACCTTGCAGGAGCCAGACATCTCCTGGTATGAGGGCAACGAGAATGCCAATAGTTATGAGATAAAGACTGGCGCTCAGCTCAGGGGCCTCGCCGAACTTGTGAATGGGACGGCGGTGGACTCCAATGGCTCGACGATAGCGGCGGTCAGTTTCGAGGGGAAGACGATAACCCAGACCGGCGACATCCAGCTCGCGGAGTTCGACATGGATACGGGCTCATTTATCGACACCCCGTTCACTCCGATAGGAACCGAAGAGAACCCGTTCGCTGGCACCTTCGACGGGGGTGAGTACACCATCCAGGGGCTCGTGCTGGAGGGCTATACCTCCAACGTGGGCCTGTTTGGGGTCACAGCCGCGGGGTCGGAGCTTAAAAACATCTCGATCATCCAGAACACTCTAGCCCCAAGCACTGTGAGCATCACCACCTCCACCGACATCATCACCAACGTCGGCACCGTGGTGGGGCTTGCCTATGGCGACATCAGCGAGTGCGAGAGCTCGGCAACGATCGAAATTTACTCGACCACTGAGTCCACTGCGCAGTCGCTCTACGTGGTGCAAAATGTCGGCGGCATAGCTGGCAAGTCCACGGGCAACATCACCGACTGCAGCTATCTTGCGGAAGGCATGATCGACGTGCTGGTCACGACCGACACCTACGTTAAGAGCTCGGATACTAGCGACCTGCGCGTGTGCGACAGCTTCGGCGGGGTGGTAGGTTACTTCGGCGACCCGGAAGATTACGGCACCATCAGCGAGTGCTCCAACTACGCCACGATCTGGGTGAGGTGCACGGGCGCCGGCTCGGTCGACGCGGCGGGCAACAACACCACCTACGCGCGTCCGTTCTTCGTGGGCGGAATCGCCGGATACTCCAACGGCGACGTCATCGACTGCATCAACGGTTCTTACGACGAGCTCTCCAGAACCGTTACCGGCCTTATCTCCACCTCTGCTGAGGACTCGGCCGATGGCGACTCCCTCGCCAACAAGGGCGGCGACCAGGTAGGCGGCATCGTCGGTGGTCTTCGCAGCGTCACATCGGATTCGGAGAAGAACAACGATGGCGACCCCGATTATCCGGTCGTGATAAGCGGCTGCACGAACCTTGGCAACGTCGTGGGTTGCGTCTCCGTGGGCGGCATACTCGGCGAGGGCGGTAGCTACACCACGATAACCCAGTGCCGCAACGGCGCGGCAGGGGAGGACACTCCCGGCAGTGTGACCAGCACGCGCTGGAACAAGCCGACCTCCGGCGGCATCGTGGGTCGCCTGTGGGCGGGCACCATCTCCTGGTGCGCCAACCACGCCATTGTTGCCAACACCCAGAGCGGCTACTACATGGCCGGCATCTGCGGTGGGCTTTTCGCCTCCGACGACTACCCTGAGCTACTCGGTGAGATCTATGGGTGCTACAACACCGGCGACGTCTACACGGCGGGTAGTAGCACTACCGCAGAGTACCGCGAGGGCGGCATCGTCGGCACAAACGAGGGCTACGTACACGACTCGATCGTGCTCGAGGGCACGGTTCCCTACAACAGCAACTCTGCCGTGGGCGATCAGAACTGGGGTATGTACGACAACCTGCTCGTCATGACGCAGGATGAGCTGCAGAGCTCTGCGGCGGCCGCCGAACTCAACACCGTGGCGATCGACGACAGTGACTATGACTGGGACTTGGATTGCTACTGGTTCATCGCCGAAGACGGTAGCTACCCGGTGCTGAGCACCCAGGTGGACTGGAACGAGATCGTCACCATCGGGCTCACTAAGGATATGATACGGTCGGCGGAGATGACCTCCGCTGCGCCGTATGCGGGCGAGGGCTCCTCCTCGATCCCTCAGCTCGAGGTGGTTCTGACCGATGGCACCGTGCTTGTGCAGGGTGCGGACTTCCGGGTGATCCCGCAGGATGGGGCCTGGGAGATGGGCGGCGAATACAGCGCCTCGATCG
>CAYRYP010000052.1:0-9484 GCA_964428485.1 uncultured Coriobacteriaceae bacterium | reverse complement strand
TTCTACTGCCGCACCACCGACGTCACCGGTGTCGTCCATCTGCCCGAGGGCACCGAGATGGTCATGCCTGGCGACAACGTCGAGATCACCGGCGAGCTCATTCATCCGATCGCGATGGAGCAGGGTCTCCGCTTCGCAATCCGCGAGGGTGGCCGCACCGTTGGTTCCGGTCGTGTTACCGAGATCATCGAGTAACTCTTTCCGCTGATCTGCGGCACGTGCCAGCATTTGCTGCAAGGGCCCGGTTCCCAGAGCCGGGCCCTTGCATGATGATCTGTCTGGGTCTTTTTCTCTGGTTAGCACCGCGCTCATGCAGAGTTGGGACCTCAACGTTCTATCTTGCCGTTAGCGGCATTAGACTCGATAGAGCATTGACGTCACCAACTCGCTTTTGATAAGTTTTTCGGCGCTTGATTTTTAGCGCTAATCGTTCTTTTATAGGAGGATAAATGCGTACTTTGGTCACACTGGCATGCACTGAGTGCAAGCGCCGCAACTACACGACCAAGAAGAACAAGCAGAACAACCCTGATCGCATCGAGTTCAAGAAGTATTGCAAGTGGTGCAATCAGCATACCCTTCACAGGGAGACCAGGTAGTCTCTCTGTGGTACATGAGAAGCAGATTAGGCCAGTAGCTCCAATTGGTAGAGCGGCGGTCTCCAAAACCGTTTGTTGGGGGTTCGAGTCCCTCCTGGCCTGCCATCTGCCTTCTTTTGTGTTTGGTGTTTGCTAAGTTGGTCAGAACGAACCATTCGGTTTAATGGACGGATAGTATATGGCGAAGAAGACGCGTGCAGAGCGGAAAAAGGAAAAGCAACGCGCATCCAACATCCAGGGCACGAATCTTGGAACCACGCAGGATGATTCCAAAGTCGACGAGTCCTCGGATGTCGCCGATGAGCAGGAATCCGAGGCGGGCGACGAAACTGCCGAGGACAGCGATTCTTCCGACTCTTCTGTGAAGATGGAGAAGGAGTCCGAGAAGGCTCCATCCAAGGAAGAGGTGAAGGCCGCCGCGAAGGCAGCCAAGGCCAAGCGGAAGCGCCAGGAGCGCGAGCGCAAGGCTGAGCTGAAGAGGAACAAGCCCCGTCGCGGGCCGAAGTTCATCTGGAGCTTTATTGATTACCTCAGCAACGTCAAGATGGAGATGAAGAGGGTCGTTTGGCCCACCAGAAAAGACGTTCTAAAGATGACCATCATTGTCCTGATTGCTCTCATCTTCTTCGGGATAATCATCTACGCTGTCGATTTCGCGATCACACCGCTTCTCGTCTGGTTCTCAGAAATCGGAGGCTAGTCAGCTATGGGCAAGAGATGGTATGTGCTGCATACCTATTCAGGATACGAGAACAAGGTGAAGGACAACCTCGCCCATCGTATTGAATCCATGGAGCTAGGCGACAGCATCTCGGACATCCAGATCCCAACTGAGACGGTTACCGAGATCAAGGAGGGCGGCAAGCGCATTACCTCCGAGAAGAAGATCTTTCCCGGGTACGTGCTCGTGAGGATGGAGCTGGACGACAGGGTGTGGGGAGTCGTCAGAAACACCCCAGGCGTCACCGGCTTCGTTGGTGCCGAGGGAAAGCCCACCCCGCTCGCCCGTGACGAATACCTTAAGATCATGGGACGCTCCAAGCGCGACATACCCAAGAAGACCAGCACCGACATCGAGGTCGGACAGGCCGTCAAGGTTATCTCCGGCCCGCTTGAGGAGTTCGATGGTACGGTGAGCGAGGTTCTGCCCGAGGCTGGCAAGGTCAAGGTGATGGTCTCCATTTTCGGGAGGACAACCTCCGTGGAGCTGAGCTTCGACCAGGTCGCTAAGGTCTAGACAATATCGGATGCCATGCGATGTCCGGCCGCGGTGCGCAGGTCGGTGGCTTCTCGCGCATGGCATCTTGCATAATGCGCGCCCGCAATAACGATGTCAGCACAGCCCGGTGCTCTTTGCCCGGGCGATCGAAAGGGAAGTGTTAGAGATGGCCAAGGCAGTTACCGGTTTCATCAAACTTCAGATCGAGGGTGGAAACGCAAACCCCGCTCCTCCGGTCGGACCCGCGCTTGGCGCCCAGGGCGTCAACATTATGCAGTTCTGCCAGGCATTCAATGCCGAGACCAAGGATAAGACTGGGACCGTCATCCCTGTCGAGATCACCGTCTACGAGGACAAGACCTTCAGCTTCGTCTGCAAGACCCCGCCTGCGGCGTTTCTGATCAAGCAGGCTCTCGGACTCGAGAGCGCCTCCGGAGAGCCGCACATCAACAAGGTCGGTGAGCTCACCCGCGCTCAGCTCCGCGAGATCGCCGAGATCAAGATGCCCGACCTCAACGCTAACACCATCGAGGCGGCCGAGAAGATCATCATGGGAACCGCTCGTTCCATGGGTATTAGGGTCGAGGGCGTTCCGGATACCGGCAAGTATGTCACTCGTAGAGGTAACAAGCCGATCACCATTCAGACCAATTACTAGGATCTGCCGAATACCCCTCTGCGCCGCATAGGGGAGAGATAGTGGAAGGGCCGGCATGGCCCGCGAACAACCACGAAGGAGCACAACATGCCAAAGCGCGCAAAGAACCATCGCAACGCAAAGGCGAAGATTGAAGACAGGCTCTACGCCCCGTTTGAGGCGCTGAAGCTCGTCAAGGAGATCAAGTTCGCCAACTTCGACGAGACTGTCGAGCTGCACATGCGTCTCGGGATCGACACCCGTCAGGCCGATCAGCAGCTCCGCGGCTCGATCTCGCTGCCCAACGGCACCGGTAACGATGTGAGGGTCGCCGTGTTTGCAGAGGGAGACAAGGCCCGCGAGGCCCAGGCCGCCGGCGCTGATATCGTCGGAAGCGACGACCTCGTGGCCGACATCCAGGGCGGCATGCTCGACTTCGACGCCGCCGTCGCGACTCCCGACATGATGTCTAAGGTTGGCCGCCTCGGAAAGGTCCTCGGCCCCAGGGGCCTCATGCCCAACCCCAAGCTTGGCACCGTCACCAATGATGTCGAGAAGATCGTCAAGGAGCTCAAGTCCGGACGCGTGGAGTACAGGGCCGACCGCTTCGGTAACATTCACGTGCCGATCGGGAAGGTCTCCTTCGACGACAAGGCACTCCTCGATAACTACGCCACCATCGTCACTGAGATCATGAGGGTCAAGCCCGCCTCAGCCAAGGGGCGCTACGTCAAGTCGATCACCGTGACCTCCACCATGGGTCCCGGCGTCCACATCGACCCCTCGGCCAGCATTTCGGCCGAGTAGCCTTGCCATTCGGGCGGATCCTGCGTTGACCGTGGGATCCGCCTGCGCTATCTTTACCAATGTTTCCGGGCATATCCCGGCAACGCGAACAGAACTTGAAACTGCCAGAGACAGCAGGTGCCGCAAGGCTTAAAACTCGATCATGAGTGCCCGCCGAGGTGGTCGATCGATACAGGCTAGACAAGCCTGGCTTCCGACGGCCCCCGCTGAGCAATGGAGGCCGTTTTCATTTTCGGTTGGATGCCCATCCGATCGCGGCTTTCCCGGAGTCTGTTCGAAATTCAGATCCGAGTTAGCCGAGGGGAGGTGTACAACCGAATGCCAAACATTGCAAAGGAGGAGAAGGTCCGTACGATCGTCGAGGATCTTAAGGAGGCGTCAGCCGTCTGGGTCATCGACTTCAAGGGCCTCTCCGTCAAGGAGTCCGAGCAACTGAGGAGCTCCATCAGGGAAACCGGGGCAACCGTCAAAGTCCTAAAGAACACTCTCACCAAGCTCGCACTCGAGGAGGCTGGGATGCCGACCCTCGAGGATGTTCTCAACGGCCCGTCGGCCTTCGTATTCGCCAAGGACGACCCGGTTCCGTCGATGAAGGCTCTCAAGGAGTTCTCGAAGTCCAACGACAAGCTCTCGTTCAAGGGCGGGATCATGGACGGCCAGGCCGTTAACGCGGAGCAGATGGCAGCCATCGCCGATCTTCCGTCCCGCGAGGAGCTCGTGGCAATGCTTCTCCGCACCCTTCAGGGTCCTGCAACCGGACTCGTCCGTGTTCTCAACGGCCCCATGGAGGCTTTTGCGAGGGCGGTCAACGCCATCAAGGACACCAAGGTCGCCTAGTTGCCTGAGATTGGCGGCCTGACCGCTCCCGCATCTGCGGGGGCACACAGGCAACGTGAACGTTTAACAGCTTGCCGGGTGGTCGTAGAACCGTGCCGAAGGGGCGCGGCGATTTGCCTGGCTGGAATGAAACAGGAGAATGAAATGGCTATCACCAAGGATGAGATCATTGAGGCTCTGAAGGAAATGCCCGCTCTCGAGCTGTCCGAGCTCGTCAAGGAGCTCGAGGAGGTCTTTGGCGTCTCCGCGGCTGCTCCCGTGGCTGTCGCCGCCGCCCCGGCTGCTGGCGGAGATGCCGCTGCCGCCGAGGAGAAGACCAGCTTCGATGTCATGCTGGAGGGCTTTGGCGACGCCAAGCTCGCAGTCATCAAGGTTGTCCGCGAGATCACCGGTCTGGGCCTCAAGGAGGCCAAGGCTCTCGTCGAGGGCGCCCCGAAGGCCGTTCTCGAGGGTGTCGACAAGGACAAGGCCGAGGAGGCCAAGGCCAAGCTGGAGGAGGCCGGTGCTGCCATCACCCTTCAGTAGACCACTGGATGGAATCGCCCTCCCGTCGCGGTAGACGGGTTGGCGATGGGCTTGCGGGGGCTGGCGAGCTTAGGTTCGCCGGCCCCTTGCCGGGTAGGCTGGGGGATGGCGGCGAGGCAAATCACCCTCTTCACCCCTCCGCTCGCGTCAAGCCTCTCATATACCGCCTGCAGATTCCGGTTAGCATGCCTCGTTGACCGGGATATTCCTATTACATACACTAGTAAGTTGCGTGTAATAGCACACTATGTTCAAAATCCATCTAGGAGGCATACGTGGTGAGCGAACAGACTTCCACTCAATCTACACACCACCGCACACGTAAAAGTTTTGCCAAGATCCCGGAAGTCATGGATGTCCCCAATCTGATGGCCATCCAGACGGAGTCCTACGAAAAGTTTAAGACCGTAGGAATCAAGGAGGCCTTCCAGGACATCTCCCCGATCGAGAATGCTCAGAAAAAACTCTCGCTCGTCTTCCTCGGACACGAGTTGGGCGATCCGAAGTACTCGGTCATGGAGTGCAAGGAAAAGGACATCTCTTATCAGGCTCCCCTGTTTGTGATGGTCAGGCTGGTTGACAAGCGTACCGGCGAGATCAAGCAGCAGGAGGACATCTTCATGGGGGACTTCCCGCTTATGACTGAGCAGGGAACCTTCATCATCAACGGAACGGAACGCGTCGTCGTGAGCCAGCTGGTCCGCTCCCCTGGAGTCTACTTTGACTCCGAGCCGGACAAGACCTCCGACGCGATCCTCTTCAACGCGAAGATTATTCCCTCCAGGGGCGCGTGGCTAGAGTTCGAGAACGATAAGCGCGACGTACTCAGCGTCAGGATCGACCGCAAGCGCAAGCAGCCGGCCACCCTGCTTCTCAAGGCGCTCGGCATTGCCGAGACCCGCGAGGAGATCATCGAGCTCCTGGGAGATTCAGATATAGTGCACCGCACCCTCAACAGGGATGGCACTACCAATCAGAGCGAGGCCCTGATCGAGCTCTATAGGCGTCTGCGTCCGGGCGAGCCGCCGACCGTCGATTCTGCTAGGGTGCTCCTGCAGAATCTCTTCACCAATCCGCAGCGCTATGACCTTGCCAATGTCGGCAGGTACAAGATCAACAAGAAGCTTGGTCTCGACATCGACTCCGAGACCAGCGTGCTCACCGATCAGGACATCATCGCGACGATGCGCTACATCATCGACCTCCACAACGGCGAGCCCGATCACTCCACCGACGACATCGATCACTTCGGCAACAGGCGCATCCGTACCGTGGGAGAGCTGATCCAGAACCAGTTCAGGATCGGCCTGTCGCGTATGGAGCGCGTGGTTCGCGAGCGCATGTCGACCCAGGAGTTCGAGGAGATCACCCCGCAGTCGCTGATCAATATCAGGCCCATCGTGGCCTCCATCAAGGAGTTCTTCGGCTCCTCGCAGCTCTCCCAGTTCATGGACCAGACCAACCCTGCCGCGGGCATCACCCACAAGCGCAGGCTGTCGGCCCTAGGTCCAGGAGGACTCTCCAGGGAGCGCGCGGGATTTGAGGTTCGAGACGTCCACACCTCCCACTACGGCAGGATGTGCCCGATCGAGACTCCAGAAGGTCCCAACATCGGACTTATCGGATCCCTTGCAACCTACGCCAGGGTCAACCCCTTCGGCTTCATCGAGGCGCCCTACCGCAGGGTCGTCGACGGGAAGGTTACAGACGAGATCGACTATCTGACCGCCGACGAGGAGGAGAACTACACGATTGCCCAGGCCAACGATCCGTTTGACCTTGAGACCAGGCGTTTTGTCACGAAGGACTTGGACGGCAACATGGTCGAGGCCGACAGGGTGCTGTGCCGCACGCGCGGCGTCGACGGCACCTTCGGTGAGCCCGCCGAGGTCTCGCCCGACAAGGTCGATTACATGGACGTCTCCCCGCGTCAGATGGTGTCCGTCGCAACAGCGCTCATCCCGTTCCTCGAGCACGACGACGCCAACCGCGCTTTGATGGGATCGAACATGCAGCGTCAGGCTGTGCCGCTCCTGCGCCCGAGCGCACCCTTGGTCGGCACTGGTATGGAGTTCCGCTGCGCCGTCGACTCCGGCGAGATCGTGCTGTCCAAGACTGGAGGCATCGTCGAGTACGTCCAGGCGGACCGCATCGACATCCGGAGCGACAACGGTGAGCTCGTCAGCTACGACCTCCCCAAGTTCCAGCGCTCCAATCAGAGTGGATGCCTCAACCACAAGCCGCTCGTGAAGACCGGCGAGAGGGTAGAGATCGGCGACGTGCTCGCCGACGGCCCCTCCACCGACAAGGGTGAGTTGTCGCTTGGCCAGAACCTACTGGTGGCCTACATGCCGTGGGAGGGCTACAACTACGAGGACGCCATCATCCTCTCCGAGAGGGTGGTCTGCGACGACCTGCTCACCTCCATCCACATCTCTGAGTACGAGATCGACGCCCGCGATACCAAGCTCGGCCCCGAGGAGATCACCCGTGAGATCCCGAATATGAGCGAGGACATGCTGGCTAACCTCGATGCCGATGGAATCGTCAGGATCGGTGCCGAGGTCTTCCCCGGAGACGTCCTAGTCGGAAAGGTCACCCCCAAGGGTGAGACCGAACTTACGGCTGAGGAGAGGCTGCTCCGCGCGATCTTCGGCGAGAAGGCCAGGGAGGCTCGCGACACCTCGCTCAAGGTACCGCACGGAGCCGAGGGACGCGTCATCGCAGTTATCAGGTTCTCCGTCGACAACGGTGATGAGCTGCCGCCCAGCGTAAACGAGATCGTCAGGGTCTACGTGGCTCAGAAACGAAAGATTCAGCAGGGTGACAAGCTCTCCGGACGCCACGGGAACAAGGGTGTTATCTCGAAGATCCTGCCTGTGGAGGACATGCCATACCTTTCCGACGGAACTCCGATCGACATCATTCTCAACCCCCTGGGCGTTCCCTCTCGAATGAATGTCGGACAGCTGATGGAGACTCACCTCGGCTGGGCGGCGTCTGTTGGATGGAGCGACGAGGGCGACGATGTTGTCTCGGGGCCGATACATGTGGCGACCCCTGTCTTTGACGGCGCGACGGAGGAGGAGATCTCCGACGCCATTGCGAAGGCCAACGAGAACCTCAAACGCAAGGCTAGCATCGAGCTTGGGGACTTCATGCGCGAGGAGTTTATCCCGCAGCTATCACTGACCGGTAAGACCGACCTCTACGATGGTCGCACCGGGGAGAAGTTCCGCGAGCCCATCACCGTCGGGCGCAACTACATCCTCAAGCTCTCGCATCTCGTCGACGACAAGATTCACGCGCGCTCGACCGGCCCGTACTCGCTGATCACCCAACAGCCGTTGGGTGGAAAGGCGCAGTTCGGAGGACAGCGCTTCGGAGAGATGGAGGTTTGGGCCCTGTACGCCTACGGTGCCGCCAATGTGCTGCAGGAGATCCTTACCATCAAGTCCGACGACACGTCCGGACGCGTCAGGGCCTACGAGCATATCGTCAAGGGTGAGAACATTCCGTCACCCGAGGTTCCTGAGTCGTTCAAGGTCCTCATCAAGGAGATGAAGTCGCTCGCCCTCGATGTCGAGATGATCAGCGACCACCAGGTGAAGACCGATAGGGAGCTCACCCGCGATCCGGATCTCGATGACATCATCGCTGAAGGCTCTGCGGATGAGACCTCCGAGGACGACATGCTTGACATCATCGCCAACGAGCTCCTCGACATGCAACAGGAAGAGGACGATGACGATGACACGCTTCTCGGCGTTGTGGAAGGGGAGTAGCCTCCATGGCAGAACTAGACGTCAACAACTTCGATAGCATTCGCATAGGTCTCGCCAGCGCCGAGAAGATCAGGAGCTGGTCGTACGGCGAGGTCAAGAAGCCCGAGACCATCAACTACAGGACGCTCAAGCCCGAGAAGGACGGACTCTTCTGCGAGAAGATCTTCGGACCCACCAAGGACTGGGAGTGCTCCTGTGGGAAATACAAGCGTATCCGCTTCAAAGGCATAGTCTGCGAGCGCTGCGGCGTCGAGGTCACACGCGCCAAGGTGCGTCGCGAGCGCATGGGCCACATTGAGCTCGCCGCCCCGGTCAGCCATATCTGGTACTTCAAGGGATCGCCCTCGCGTCTCGGCTACCTACTCGACATCCCGCCGAAGGATCTCGAGAAGGTGCTCTATTTCGCCTCCGCGATCGTCGCCTGGGTGGACTACGAGGGACGAGAGGCCGATCTCGATATGCTTCGCGACGAGCTTGAGGCTGACCTTGAGGAGATCGAGGCCGAGTGCGAGCGGGTGATCGAGGACATCGAGAGGCATGACGCCTCGAAGTTCTCTGCGGAGGAGTTCGGTGATGAGTTCGACCCCGACGAGCTCATGAGCCCCGAGGAGGTTGCCGAGGAGATCGCCGACGTCCGCGAGGAGTACGAGGACCGCAAGGCGCTTCGCCAGGAGGCCTTCGAGGTCTTCTCCAAGATCGAGGAGAAAGATCTCATCTCCAACGAGAATCTTTACCGCGAGATCAAGCTCAACTACTCCGACTACATCAAGGGTGGTATGGGTGCTGAGTCCATCATGGCTCTTCTTAAAAACATCGATCTAGAGAAGATTTCTGAGGAGCTCCGCGAGATCATCGCCGAGGGCCGTGGCCAGCGCAAGATCAAGGCGATCAAGCGCCTCAAGGTCGTCGACTCGTTCCTCAAGAGCGACAACAAGCCCGAGGACATGATCCTCACGGTCATTCCGGTGCTTCCGCCCGACCTGCGCCCGATGGTTCAGCTCGACGGTGGCCGTTTTGCTGCAAGCGACCTTAACGACCTCTACCGCAGGGTCATCAACCGCAACAACCGCCTGAA
>CAYRYP010000051.1:0-10048 GCA_964428485.1 uncultured Coriobacteriaceae bacterium | reverse complement strand
TCGCTTGTCGGGATGTGGCTCAGCTTGGTAGAGCGCTGCGTTCGGGACGCAGAGGTCGCTGGTTCGAATCCAGTCATCCCGACCAGTATGCGACAGGCCAGGGTTTTCCACCCTGGCCTTTTCCACATCCGAGCAGCTAGAGACGTTCAGGTAGGCTTAGGCGTCAATGTTTAAGATGTCACTGACCGTGCGTAGGCGTCGCTTGCATTACGACAGCGGCTTATGTGCACGTTGGGTGGTAGTATTGCAAGTGGTATAGAGTTTCACTACGGATTCAAGTATCAGGTAGGTGAAAGAATTGCCAAGGATAGGTCTTGCCGAGCTCATAGTGATCCTCGTGGTCGTGCTTATAATCTTCGGTCCAAAGAGTCTTCCGAAGCTCGGAGCGTCGATCGGACGCACTGTCAAGAACTTTAGGGATGGCATGGAGGGCAAGGACTCGGCTGCAGACGACAAAGTCGACGCCGATGCCACCGTCAACGGCTCCGGTAAGGTAGATTCCACCGGTAGCGCGGATGACAAGGTCGAATAGCAGGATCGGATCCCACAGTGTCATAACTCGAAACGGTGTGCCATCTCAGCTGTCCGCTCGGTGGCATGCCGTTTCTGATGTGTTGGGTTTGATGCTCACGCCGTTCGGCAAGACCTCGGATAAGTCGGCTGGCAACAGGTAAGAATCGCGACAGCGAATCGAAAGGATATCTTCAGATGGCAAAGGAAATGGTTCTCACCGCAGAAGGGCGCGACGAGCTCATCAAGGAGCTGCATTATCTAGAGAACGAGAAACGCGCCGAGATCGGTGAGCGCATTAGGGTCGCCAGGGAGTTCGGCGACATCACCGAGAACTCCGAGTACGATGACGCCAAGAACGAGCAGGCGTTCATGGAGAGCAGGATCGCCGAGATCAACCAGATTCTCGCCAACGCATCGGTCGTCAATGCGCCCAAGCGCTCCAACAAGGTAAACATCGGCAGCAGCGTGACCGTAGAGGTCAATGGCAAGGAGCAGGTCTATACGATAGTCGGCTCCGCTGAGGTCGACTTCTTCAACGGCAAGATCTCCAACGAGTCCAAGGTCGGATCCGCCCTCATCGGCGCCAAGAAGGGCGATGTCGTCGAGGTCGCCGGCAACAACGGCGAGGTCAACGAGTTTAAGATCATCAAGATCAGCAGAGACACCGGCAAGAGGGATGGAAAGGACGGAGACGAGCAGTGAGTGCGGAGAACGGGGAAGGCGCTGCTAGGCAGGCCCCAGAGGTCGTGGACGACCCCATCGAGGTCAGGCTGCGCAAGCGTCAAACTCTCATTGACTCCGGCGAGGAGGCGTACAAGCACAGGTGGGACTGCGACATCCACCTCTCGGACCTCAGGGAGCGCTATGCATCGCTCGAGGATGGTCAGGACACCGACGACTCCTTCAAGGTCGCAGGACGCATCATCGCCAAGCGCGACCAGGGAAAGATTTGCTTTCTGGTGATACGCGACGTCACCGCCGAGATCCAGGTCTTCTGCAGGATGAACGTTGTGGGCGAGGAGGCCTTTGCTGCGATCAAGGATCTCGACGTGGGCGACTGGATCGGCGTCGAGGGCAGCGTATGCCGCACCCGCAGGGGGGAGCTCTCGGTGGTGCCGGGTCGTGTGGTGCTCCTCACGAAGTCTATCCGACCCCTTCCGGAGAAGTTCCACGGCCTCAAGGATAAGGAGATTCGCTACAGGCAACGTTACGCCGACCTGATTGCCAACCCCGAGGTCAAGCACACCTTTGAGAAGCGCTCCGCGATCATCTCTTGTATCCGGAGGACCATGGAGTCGCGCGGGTTCATGGAGGTCGAGACGCCGATGCTCCACCCGATCCCGGGAGGCGCTACGGCAAGGCCATTTGTGACGCACCACAACGCGCTGGATCGCGATTTCTACTTAAGGATCGCACCGGAGCTCTACCTTAAGAGGTTGCTGGTCGGCGGCTTCGAGAGGGTGTTCGAGCTCAACAGGTCGTTTAGAAACGAGGGCATGGACCCCACTCACAACCCGGAGTTCACGATGGTTGAGGCCTATCAGGCCTTCACCGATATCGACGGGATGAAGGAACTTGCCCGAGCCGTCATACAGGCCGCGTGCCTGGCAGCCAACGACAGCCTTCAGATCACCTACCAGGGAATCGAGGTCGACCTCGGCGGCGAGTGGAGGTCGTGCACGATGTGCGAGCTGGTCTCCGAGAAGGTAGGTAGTGAAGTCACCATCGACACTCCGGTCGACGAGCTGAGGAATCTTTGCAAGAGGTTTGGCATCGAGACCGAGGAGCCGTGGGGCACAGGCAAGCTCATCGCCGAGCTCTACGATGAGCTCGTGGAGAGCTCGATCGTCAACCCGACCTTCGTGACAGCTTTTCCACTGGAGGTCTCGCCCCTTGCCAAAAGAAACGCGGACAACCCGCTTCTCACTGATCGCTTCGAGCTCGTCATATGCGGCCACGAGTACGCCAATGCGTTTTCCGAACTCAACGATCCAGTGGATCAGCGAGAGAGGTTCATTAAGCAGGTCGAGGCCAAGGAGAGCGGCGACGCCGAGGCGATGGGCTACGATGCCGACTACATCAGGGCGCTCGAGTACGGAATGCCCCCGGCCGGCGGCATCGGCATCGGGGTCGACAGGTTGGTCATGCTTCTCACCGACTCGGCTTCGATCAGGGATGTCCTTCTGTTTCCCCACATGAGGGAGGAAGCATTCCAGCAGGGAGCCTGATTCTGACGTTGATCTCGCCGAAGATGCAGCAAACATCCCTCGGGATGAAAGTGAAAGGGAGTTGAAATGGCATTCGAGAGATTCACAGACAGGGCGCGCAATGTGCTTGCGTATGCCCAAGAGGAAGCCAGGGAACTCAAACAACCGTACGTTGGCACCGAGCACCTCCTGCTTGGGCTTCTCAAGGAAAAGGAGGGCCTCGCCGCGCAGGCGCTAGCCAACCTCAACATCACTTACGAGGAGACCCTGCACCAGGTTCGCAACGTCGTGCAGGTCAATGACGAGGCACCGGAGGGGCATCTGTCGTTCACGCTTCGTGTGAAGAGAGTGCTCGAGTTCGCATTCCGAGAGACGATGCAGCTTGGGCAGAACTACATCTCCACTGAGCACCTGCTCCTGGGTATCCTGCGCGAGGGCAATGGTGTTGCTATCACGGTGCTGACCAACATGGGATTCGACACCGCAACTATCAAGTCAGCGGTGATGGCCCTGATTGGAAAGGGCCCAGGTCGACAGTCGAGCTTCGCCGGTGCGGTTGACGCGAGAGCCGAAGACCAGTCCGATTCCGATAGCGTGCTAGAGGAGTTTGGGACCGATCTCACTGAACAGTCTAGGTCCGGAACGCTCGATCCGGTCCTCGGCCGCGCTGTCGAGATCGAGCGCATCATGCAGATCCTCGCCAGACGCACAAAGAACAACCCACTTCTAATCGGCGACCCCGGTGTCGGCAAGACCGCAGTCGTGGAGGGACTCGCCCAGATGGTCGCCGAGGAGCAGGTCCCCGACATGCTCAGGGACAAGAGGATCATCTCACTCGATGTCTCGGCGCTGGTCGCAGGTTCCAAGTACCGAGGCGAGTTCGAGGAGAGGCTGAAGAAGGTCGTCAAGGAGGTTCGGGACGCTAGCGATGTGATCCTCTTTATAGACGAGATGCACACTCTCGTGGGCGCTGGAAGCGCAGAGGGCTCTATCGACGCCGCCGCCATCCTCAAGCCGCCGTTGTCGCGTCGCGAGATCCAGGTTATCGGCGCTACGACACTCGACGAGTTCCGCAAGTACCTTGAGAAGGACTCTGCGCTCGAGCGTAGGTTCCAGCCTGTTATGATCGGCGAGCCCTCCGAGGAAGAGGCGATCGGCATCCTTGATGGCCTCAGGGATCGTTACGAGGTGCATCATCGCGTGCACTTCACCGATGACGCTATCAGAGCCGCTGTCGAGCTCTCCGACCGTTATGTGCAGGACCGCTTCCTGCCCGACAAGGCGATCGATGTTCTGGACGAGGCCGGTGCGCGTATGCGCATCCGCAACATGACGGTTCCCTCCGAGGTGCTCAAGGCCAACGAGGAGATTCGCAAGGTTGGGGTCGAGAAGGAGGAGGCCATTCGCCTTCAGGACTTCGAGAAGGCCGCCAAGCTGCGCGATCGCGAGAAGAAGCTGATCAAGAAGCGCTCTGACCTGGAGGAGAAGTGGCGCGAGGATTCCCAGACCACCAACGCCGAGGTCACTGATAAGGAGATCGCCGACATCGTCTCGCTCTCCACTGGGGTTCCCGTCGCCGACCTCACCGAGGCTGAGGCGGACAAGCTGCTTCGTATGGAGTCCGTGCTTCACGAGAGGGTCATCGGTCAGAACGAGGCGATCGACGCGCTCTCCAAGTCGATCAGGCGCTCGCGCGCGGGACTCAAGGACCCGAAGCGCCCGATGGGATCTTTCATCTTCCTCGGGCCCTCCGGAGTCGGCAAGACCGAGCTCTCCAAGGCACTCGCGGAGTTCCTCTTCAACTCAGAGGATGCGCTGATCTCCTTCGACATGTCCGAGTACATGGAGAAGCACACGGTCTCGCGTCTGATCGGGTCGCCTCCGGGATACGTTGGATACGATGAGGGCGGACAGCTGACCAAGGCAGTGAGGCAGAGGCCCTACTCTGTGATCCTGTTCGACGAGATCGAGAAGGCACACCCCGATGTGTTCAACATCCTTCTGCAGATTCTCGAGGAGGGTAGACTCACCGATGGTCAGGGACGCAAGGTCGACTTCCGCAACACGATCGTCATCATGACATCCAACATCGGTGCGCGCGAGATCGCGTCGTCCAACCAGATCGGTTTCACCAGCTCTTCGAGCACGGGGTTGTCTGACTCCGAGATCCACGAGAGGGTCATGACCGAGATTAAGAAGGTCTTCAGGCCCGAGTTCCTCAACAGGGTCGACGATATCATCGTCTTTAAGTCGCTAACGCCCGACGAGATCTCCCAGATCGTCGAGCTCATGATAGGTGACCTGCGCGACAGGCTTGTCGCCCAGAACATGACGATAAACCTCACCAAGGAGGCCGTCGCCCACATTGCTAAGGAGGGTACGGATACGGCCTACGGCGCGCGCCCGCTGCGCAGGGCGATCCAGCGCCTAGTAGAGGATCCGATCTCCGAGCAGATTCTCGAAGGAAGGTGGAAGAGCGGCTCTGTTATCGATGTCGACTACGATGGAAACGAGTTGGTCTTCACTGAGGGTACCGGCGAGATCCCCAAGCCCCGCAAGAGGCAGTCGATGACAAGGGAGGCCGAGCTGATCACGCCCTTCTTTAGGAAGGATCTTCAGGTGGCCCCAACCGATTCGGCTCTGAGCGAGTAGATCGCATGACGGGAGCATGAGATGGACGATTCCAGGAGGATCACCGATCCCGTAACCGGGCCAACGGTTCTTTCCGAGCCGGAGATAGCCTTCTTCGCCGAGCATTTTGAGGAACTCGCCACATCGACGGCGCCGCTTCAGGGTAGGGTCTCGTCCAGCCCGAAGACCGCCGCGGTGATACTGGCCGGCGGTGCAGGAGAGCGATTCGGCAACCCTGGCGGCAAGCAGGTGTTCCCACTGATGGGTAAGCCGCTGATGACCTGGTCTGCCGAGGCGTTCGACGCTGTCGCCGACGTTGGTCTCATAGTGATCGTCTGTCCAGAGGACCGAATGGAGGAGTACTGCCGTAAGGCCATAGACCCCTATCCGTTCGTCACGCCGATAGTCTTGGCCCCATCCGGCGAGCTTCGTCAGGAGTCCGCATTCAGCGGGGTTATGAAGATCCCCAGCGATTACGAGCTCATCGCGATACACGATGCAGCAAGACCCCTGGTGACCCCGGAGCTGATCATGCACGCGATCTCTACCGTCAAGGGCGACATCAACATTGACGGCGCCGTCGTGGGGCACCCCTCGGTGGACACCCTCAAGGTTGTGAGCGACGGTACCATCGTCGGCACCCCCGACCGGGGGGTGTTCTGGAACGCCCAGACCCCGCAGGTCTTCCACTCCTCCATCATCCGCGAGGCACATGCTACTGCGCTTGCCGAGGGTTTCATCGGCACCGACGACAGCTCTCTTGTGGAGAGGGTTGGCGGGGTCGTCGCGCTCGTCTCCGGCCCGAGGGACAACATCAAGATCACGGTGCCGGAGGATTTTGGACCGGCTGAGGCGGCGCTTGCCTCCAGGCTGCAGAAGAGGTAGTCGATGCCGGATTCACTCGCCACAGGAGACACCCCGGCCTCCAAGGCCGCACAACCTGCGATGAGGATCGGACTGGGCTACGACGTTCATGTTCTCGTGGAGGGCAGGCGCCTTGTGGTCGGTGGGGTTGAGATCGACTACCATCTCGGGCTCGACGGCCATTCTGATGCCGACGTGCTTGCACATGCCATAGCGGATGCCATCCTCGGGGCTGCCAGATGCGGCGACATAGGCCAGCACTTCCCGCCGGACGACCCGGAGTATCTCGGGGCCGACTCCATGATGCTCCTCTCCCGCGTGTCTGAGATCGTCTCGGAGGCGGGATGGTCGATATCTGATGTCGACTCGGTCATAATAGCCCAGGCGCCGAAGATGTCCCCACACCGGGACGCCATGCGATGTCGCATCGCCGCGGCGCTCGGAATCCCAACTGACTCGGTAGGAGTCAAATCCACCACCACCGAGCATCTGGGGTTTGCTGGCCGCGGCGAGGGGATTGCTGCTCAGGCGATTGCCCTTCTGGAGAGGGTGGCCGAGGACGCCGAGGTCTAGGACACATGTTCTTACCTGCCTCACGGCCGCATCATGCTTTTAGGATCTGATCTGGAGCTTTCATATGAGGATTTACAACACGCTCACACGCAAGAAGGAAGACTTCGAGCCGATACATCCCGGAGAGGTCCGCATGTACGTGTGCGGCCCCACGGTCTACAACCACATCCATATCGGAAACGCCAGGACATTCGTCTCCTTCGATGTGATCCGCAGGCATCTGGAAAACTCGGGCTACAAGGTCACGTTCGTCTCCAACCTAACCGATGTGGATGATAAGATCATCAATCGTGCCAACGAGGAGGGGAGGAGCGCCGCCGAGGTCGCCTCCGAGTACTCCGATGCCTTTATCTCGGCGATGGACGCACTCGGGGTAAAAAGGCCCACCATAAGGCCGAGGGCCACGGAGGAGATAGGCACGATGATAGAGACCATCCAGGGTCTCATTGAGCGCGATCATGCCTACGTCGTGGACGGCGACGTGTACTTCTCCGTCAAGTCCGACCCGCACTACGGCAAGCTCTCCGGCCGCAGCGTTGACGACATGCTGGCCGGCACCAGGATCGATGTTGACCCGCGCAAGCGAGACCCGATGGACTTTGCCCTGTGGAAGTCCGCCAAGCCCGGGGAGCCTGCGTGGGACTCCCCTTGGGGTAAGGGACGCCCCGGCTGGCACATAGAGTGCTCGGCGATGTCCGCGAAGCACCTGGGTCAGCCGTTCGACATCCACGGTGGTGGGGTCGATCTAGTGTTTCCGCATCATGAGAACGAGATCGCGCAGGCCGAATGCTGCACCGGAGAGAACTTCTGCAACATTTGGATGCACGGCGGGATGCTCAACATCAACAACGCAAAGATGAGCAAGTCCGAGGGGAACTTCATCCTCCTCAAGGATGCGCTGGAGGCCGTCGGAGCCAACGTGCTTCGCATGCTGATGCTTCAGACGCACTACAGGAACCCGCTGGACTACTCCGTCGAGAGGCTGGATGAGGCCGCATCATCGCTCGATAGGATCGCCACGACGCTCAGGAACGCCGACTGGGAGATCTCCCATGCCTCCGTCTCCGGCGATTGTTCCAAGGACGCCACCACCATCCGCGAGGCCGTCTCCGCTGCCCTTGCGGGATACGGCGAGGCGATGGATGACGACTTCAACACAGCAGAGGCGCTTGGGTTCGTCTTTAAGCTCGTCGGCGATCTGAATGCCTTTATCGCCGGCGGTGTTTCGGAGGGGGATCAGAGCAGCGCCGCCCGAGAGGCTGCAAATACCATCATCGACATGATGGGCCGCTTCGGCATCGACATGAACGCGGTGGTATCAGGCGACTCCTCCGCCATACCGCCTGCCATGGTCGACCTGGCACGCGAGATGGCCGGCTACTCCGGGAGCGATCCCTCCGAGGCGGCAGACGCGCTTCTTGAGCGCAGGGCGCTCGCGCGCAAAGAGCGTGACTTCGCGCTGGCCGACTCGATCCGCGACTCCATCTCGGCCCTTGGCATCACCGTGGAGGACACCCCGGGTGGCGCCAGGCTTGTCCTGTAGCGGGCGCTAAGTGGGATCTCGGCAGTTCCGCTGCACAGAAAGGCTGGTAGATACCGCATGGCTGGCAAAGGCTCGTCCAAGAGGTCGTCTGGGGGTGGCTCCAGGTCAACGGGAAGTTCGGGGCGGTCCGAGCATCCAGGCAAGCGGAACTCCCGAACCGGAGGGCCGACCAGGGGACACACCGGAGATGATAGGGCCTCCGGTAGCGGGAAACGCGGGAGAGGCCAGGGTAGGGGAGGAGCCTACAGAAAGAACTCCCGGACGGACTCCGACATCATCTGCGGTCATCATGCGGTAGCTGAGGCGATCGAGTCTGGTGTTCCGATCGAACATCTGCTCATCGCGGCCGGCCAGGACCGGTGGCAGGCCGAATCTGAGGGGATAGCTGCCATCGCCGCGCGGGCGGGGATCACGGTGGAGAGCGCCCCAAAGTCCAAACTTGATCAGGTTTCCGAGGGTCTTGTCCACCAGGGCGTCGTCGCACTCACCACTCCATACAACTACACCCCGCTAGGGGATGTCATGCACGCGTGTGAGGGAAGAGAGGCCGCGCTGGTGGTGCTTCTCGACCACATCACCGATGTGGGCAACTTTGGAGCGATCGTCAGGACCTGCGAGGTTGTAGGCGCAAGCGCCGTCGTCATTCCGGATCGTAGGTCGGTCGCCGTGGTGGCATCTGTCTACAAGACCTCCGCCGGAGCCGTGAGCAGGATCCCAATCTGCAGGGTCTCCAACATCGGATCGGCCTGTGACAAGCTGCGCGACAACGGCTTCTGGGTTGCCGGCGCCAGCGAGAAGGCGAGCCAGACCTGTTGGGAGAGCCCCATGTCGGGTCGTCTTGGGCTCGTGATGGGCTCGGAGGGCGATGGGATCTCAAGGCTGGTGCAGAGCAGGTGCGACTTTTTGGTGGCGCTTCCCCAGCTTGGCGAGATCGGCTCGCTCAACGTCTCGTGCGCCACCGCTGCCCTTGGATACGAATGGATGAGGCAGTGTTATTCGGCGGGGATGCTCGACGCTGCATACGATGGAGGCGAGTCCTGATGGTTCTGCATTCCAAGAAGAGACCGCTTCTCATCGTGGACGGCTACAACATGCTGCGTTCTAGCGGGGCGTATGAGGAGGTCGGTGAGGACGATTTCACCGGGGATCCATTTAACGTTGCGCGCGAGAAGCTGATTACGGATGTTGCGACGTTCGCGCAGCGCAAGTACGATGCCATCATCGTCTTCGACGGGGGTGGCAACCCCGAGTCCATGGGAGAGCCGGTCTCGACCGCGGGCATCGAGGTCGTCTTCTCTCCTGCCGGCACGGACGCCGACTCCATGATAGAAAGACTGGCTTTCCGTGCCAGAAAGGATGAGCGGGAGGTCCTAGTGGTGTCATCGGACTGGGCCGTGCAGAACGCGACGTTCAAGGATGGCGTGATAAGAATGTCGTCGCTTGGGTTTTCTCAAGAGGTATCCGATATCAAAGAGGATTGTGCCGAGGCCTCCGACAATCATGGCAAGATGACGCTGGCCGGCAGGCTGGACCCGAAGACGAGAGCCAAGCTGGAGGCCATGGCCAGGGGAGAGTAAGCTGTCAACATGGTTTTGGTGGTGCCTCTGGTATCCTGAACCTTGCACGCTGGCGTGGCGCAATGGCAGCGCAACGGTTTTGTAAACCGTGGGTTGCAGGTTCGACTCCTGTCGCCAGCTCCACAAAACGCACCGGCCTG
>CAYRYP010000050.1:0-10073 GCA_964428485.1 uncultured Coriobacteriaceae bacterium | reverse complement strand
TGGCAGCTGCAATGATGGTGTGACTTGCGACCCTTCTTTTTGCCGTTGACACCCTTGTCCTTGATGGAGACGATCAGCTTCTCGGTGATCGCATTGAGCTGGGCGATCTCCTCTGCACTCAGGCAGTCGATGATCTCCTCGGCAGTCTTGTCGTTGGCGGCGATGCGCTTCTGGGCAACCTTGCGACCCTCGTCGGTGAGGTTCACGGTGTAGGTGCGCTTGTCCTCGTGGTCTCCGATGGTGACGTACCCGTTGCGCTCGGCCTTCTTGACGATGTCTTTGAGCTCGCCACGGTCGCAGCCGAGCACGTCCACGAGGTTGCGCTGGGTGGTACCGTCGTTGTCCACGAGCGCGTTGAGCAGTGCGCCCTGGCCGCGCTTGAAGCTCTTGGGGCCGTTCTTGTGGAAGGCACGGCGGGTGAGCTTGCTGGCCTTCTTGAGCTGCGCGAGTGTTGCAGTTGCGTCGTTCATCTCATACCTCTTTCCAAAGATGCCCATGCGGGCACGGTGTGTTTGCAATATTGGACTCTACCTTCTTGGGCGGAAAAAGGGAAGATAATTTTCTGATTTATCCAGTTATTTTCTGTAACCTAACATTTTTGCAGTTGTTTCGCTAAAAATCTTTATCCAAAATCAGAGATTATCCTTGTTTTTGATTAATGCTTTAGATAAAGATTCGGGCCAGATAGTCCAGAGACTTCAGGCGGATGCCCATGTGGCTCGAGAACCAGACCTCGCAAAAGGAGAGAAGCTCGCCGGCGAGCGCCCTGTAGCCGGTGGTGTCGGAGTCGAGGCGCTCGGGGATCTCCGAGAAGCGAAGGCCGAGCAGCGAGCGCACCCACGCGCAGATCGCCTGATCTACCGTGTCGGCGGGGTCGAGCTCACCTAGCTCAACACATTCCGAGCATATCCAACCACCGGAGGAGACGGAGAAGGCGCCAGTCTGCGCTCCCTCCGAAGCACCTGCGGCGGAAGCGTCGGCACCGCAGATGGTGCACTCGTCGAACGAAGGACGGTATCCGAGATAGGCGACGGCCTTGAGCAGGTAGGCAGCGATCATGAAGGGTAGTTTTTCTACCGGGTTGGCACCAACGGCCTCGAGGGCCGCCTTGGTCAGGGAGAACATGATCGGGTTCTCCTGCCCCTCCAGCGCGGTCTTCTCCACGAACTCGGCGATCACCGCGCCATACGACAGATGCTCAACGTCGGCCCGACATCCCTCATTGGACTCCACGATCCTGGCCTCGGTGACGGTGTCGAGGTTCTTGCCCTCGTAGAGCATGAGGTCAGCTTCCCCAAAAAGCTCGAGTCTGGCGGCGAAGCTGCCGCCGGGCTTGCGCGCGCCCTTGGCCACACAACGGATCTGCTCGCCCCGCTCGGAAAGCATCGTCAGTATAAGATCGGTCTCCTTGAGCTTGGTCTTCTTAAGGACGATCGCCCTAGTCTTGTAGCTGGCCATCCCCGGTCACAACCCCTCTCCATAGCCGAAGCGCCTGATCTGGGCGGCATCGTTTCGCCAGTGCTTCTTGACCTTCACCTTGAGATCCAGAAAGCAGCGCGATCCTAGGAAATGCTCGAGATCGCTGCGCGCCTGGGTACCTATGCGCTTGATGCCCTCGCCCTTGTTTCCGATGATGATGCCCTTCTGGGAGTCGCGGTCCACGTAGACGGAGGCGAAGATGCGGTACATGTCGCGGCGTTCGTCGTAGTCGAGCTCGTCCACCAGCACGCCCACCGCATGCGGAACCTCGTCGTAGGTCATATGGAGGATCTTCTCGCGAATGAACTCGGCGATTATCACCTCTATCGGCTGGTCGGTCTCCATGCCCTCCGGAAACCACCTCGGACCCTCCGGCAGAAGCGTGCGCACCGCCTGGACAAAGCCATCCACGTTGAAGTCCTTCAGCGCGGAACAGACTACGACTTCGTCGAAGTGGATGTGTCTCGAGGCTCGTTTGATCTGCAGTTCGCTCTCGTGCTGGCTCACGAGATCGGCCTTGTTCACGACGAGGACCTTGCGCGAGTCCACCTTCTCGAGTTCCTTCATAACGAACACGTCTCCCTTACCCACAGGCTTGGAGGCGTCGAGCAAAAACGCAATCACGTCCACGTCGTGGATACCCTGGATGGCGGAGCGGTTAAGCTCCTCGCCAAGCGGGTCGTGGGGCTTGTGGATGCCCGGCGTGTCCACGAGGATCATCTGCATATCATCGGTGTCGTAGACCGCGCGGAAGCGATGTCGGGTGGTCTGAGGGATGTTGGAGGTGATGGCGATCTTCTCGCCCATCACGGCGTTAAGCAGGGTCGACTTGCCCGCGTTGGGTCGACCCACCAGCGTTACGAACCCGCTGCGAAACCCGCTGTCTGACCTCGAGCTCGTAGTGGTCTTGTCTTCGGCCATCTGGAGAACTCCGATCTGCGCCTTTGCGCCGAGTTGCCTGTTTTCTTGGAGAGCTGTGGTTGCCTGCCTCTTGGAGGCGGTGCGCCCCAGCCGTGCTCTACATCATTCTGAGAAAGGCCGATATAAAGATAACCGCCCCAACCGCGACCGATGCGATCGCGAGCACCAGAACAGCACCCGCTGCCATGTCCTTAGCCCTCCTCGCCAACTCATGATAATCCGGCGAGCAGAGATCGACCACGGACTCAAGGGCCGAGTTGATGATCTCGGCTGCAAGCACGGCACCGATCATTGCGATCACGACGGCCCACTCGACAGGCGTGCACCGAAGCGCCCAGCACAGCACGAGCGCTACTACCGCAAAGACGATGTGAATGCGCATGTTCCGCTGCAACAAGAGGGCGTCCCGGATACCGCGAAAGGCGCATGCAAAGGCATCTGGAAGGTCCTGGCGCTCGCCCCTTCCCGAACCGCTGGACTCGCCGCTCACCTGCGGCTCTCCCACCACGCCGCGCGAAGCTCGCGTTCCCTGGCCTCCATGACCTCGGCCTCATCGTCCTCTATGTGGTCGTACCCGAGAAGATGGAGCACCCCATGCGTGACGAGCAGGGTCAGCTCCTCCAAGAAGGTGGTTCCGTACTCGCGCGACTGGCGCCATGCGACGGCCGGGGCGATCACGATGTCGCCCAGCAGTATCACCTCATCGTCTATGTCGTCAGGGTCGTCACACGGGAAGGAGAGTACGTCCGTAGTGCGGTCGATGCCCCTGTGCGCGAGGTTGAGCTCGTGCACGCGCTCGTCTGTGGCAAGCGTCACCGACACCTCCGCGCCGGAGCGAACCTTCTGCTTGGCGAGTAGGAAGCGCACGAGCTCTGCCAGGTAGGACTCGACTTTGGAGTCGTCCGCGAGCCAATCGCACTCCCCACACAGGGTGGACAGCGCCAGTTCGTGAAACGAGGGGTCGATGTTGACGTCAACGACGTGTTGCTCCATACGCAAACACCACCCTTCTAGCCGCGAGATGCACGCTCATCGCCGGACGCCCTGTCGTAAGCCGCGACAATCTTTTGCACGAGCGAGTGCCTGACGACATCCTTGTCCGTAAGGTCGCAGAAGGATATGTCGTCTATTCCGCCGAGGATGTCGCGCACCGTGAGAAGTCCCGACTGCGCGCGAGGCAGGTCGATCTGAGTGACATCGCCTGTGACGACCATCTTGGAACCAAACCCGAGCCTGGTCAGAAACATCTTCATTTGCTGGGGAGTCGTATTTTGCGCCTCGTCGAGGATCACGAAGCTGTCGTTGAGGGTGCGCCCGCGCATGTAGGCGAGCGGCGCCACCTCCACTAGTCCCTGCTCCACCAGATGGGCCGCACGCTGGCCATCCACCATATCGTAGAGTGCGTCGTAGAGCGGACGGATATACGGATCAACCTTTTCAGAGAGCGTGCCGGGCAAATACCCCAGCGACTCCCCGGCCTCGACCACGGGGCGCGTAAGAATGATCCTGCCTATCTCACGCCTCTTAAAAGCGGCCACGGCCATGGCCATCGCGAGATAGGTCTTGCCAGTTCCCGCAGGACCGATCGCGAAGGTGATTGTGTTGTTGCGGATGGAGTCGGTATAGCGTTTCTGCCCAGATGTCTTGGGGCGGATCGCCTTGCCGCGGTGGGTGAGGAGGATGTCATCCCTGAGCTCGGATGGGCCGAACTGTCCACTCCTGAGCATGTCGGCGGCTTTGTCCACATACGCCTCGGTCAGCTCGTTGCCGTCCTCGATCGACTTGATGCAGTCCGAGATCAAGGCGGTCACCGCATCCACCTCGGCCTGGTCTCCGGCGATCGTCACCGAGTCCCCTCGCACGGTGATGCGCGCGTCGAACCTGCTCTCCATGACCTTCAGGAAGCTGTCCTGCGGGCCAACCAGCTTACGCATATCAAAGCCCGTCGGGGCCTTCATGCTAACGGTGGTGATGGCTCCTGCGTCTCCTTGCACCCTGCTCCTCTCTTCGCGCGAACCGCATGCTGCGATCTGCCGTGTGTCGATGTCTAGTGCAATTCTATTCCGCTTTGCCTAATGCGTCCCGAAATCTGATGCAGGCGGCTATGCGGTCATGGTCGAGGATGTAGCGGTTTCGCCCAGCCCAGCCTTGCGGCCCCATCTGGTCTCAGAGAAGCCTTCCGGTAAACCTGCCGGTGTCGGTGACTCCCACAAGGTGCACTCCGACGAGTTCTCCTGACGCAGCCGGCTTCTCCAGTTCCACTTCGTGGTAGCTCTCCGTCACGCCCACATTGGGCGAGATCATGAGTGCCAGCTCCGAAGAGTCGACCCTACCTGCTATGTCCGCACTGGCCATCTCGCGCGCCAAGTCGATCATCGCCTGAGACCGAGCAGCCTTTGTCTCGGGATCGATCTGCCCATCCATCTCGGCAGCGGGGGTCCCGGGACGCTTCGAGTAGCGGAACACGTGCATCCTGGAGAAGCGCATCGCGCGGCAGAATGCGAGCGACTCGGCGAACTGCTCATCGCTCTCGTTTGGGAAGCCTACTATCACATCGGTAGAGATCGCGGCGTCCGGCCTTGCCAGACGTATCATCTCCACCCTACTCGCGAAAAACGACGTGCTGTAGGTTCTCCCCATGGCAGAAAGAGTGGCATCGCACCCCGATTGCAACGGGACGTGGAAGTGAGCGCAGAGCCTTCTGGGGTTTCTGGCCAGCACCTCGACCAGTTGCTCATCGACGGTTGGCGGCTCGATGGATGAGATGCGGATCCTGCCGATCGAGGTCTGGTCCAGCGCAGCCTGCACAAGCTGCGGCAACCGCATCGATCCGTCATCGTAGCTGCCGACGTTGATCCCCGCGAGGACAACCTCGCCAACCCCTGCCTCTGCAGCACGCGCGATCTGCGACAGCGCATCGTCTGAAGGGATCGACCTGGCCGGCCCGCGAGCCTTAAACACTATGCAGTAGGTGCAGGCGTTGTCGCAGCCATCCTGGATCTTGATGTCCATCCTGGTCTTGAAGCCCTCGCCGGCGCGGATGCCGACCGATTCGGGAGAGGTGCTCCTGATCAGGGTCGCATCTGGCGCGTCCGGCGTTCTCAGCAGGGAGACCGCAAGTCTTTCGGCCTCGATATGAGCGGGGAGAACGCGCACGTTGTCGCCCAGTGCCGCCAGACCGTCCGGATCCATCGAGGCGGCGCAGCCGGTGACTATCACTGTGCCGCGACATCTCCTGGAGGCTCCTCTCACCGCCTTGCGCGTCTTGGCATCTGCCTCGGAGGTCACGGTGCAGGTGTTGACGATCACCACGTCGGCGTCGGATTGCGAGACGGGGTCTGCTCCTGCGGCAAGGCAGGCCGCCGCGATGGTGTCGGCCTCCACTCTGTTGACCTTGCACCCGATGTTGACAACATGAAACCCCGGAGTAGTGCCTTGCCGGATCGCACCGCTAGACATCTACCGTGCCCCACTTCGTCGCGCTCCCAAGGTCGCGGGTCCCGTCCGTGCCGTCGGCGTCATCAGTGCCATCTCCCGCCGTGCACTCACCGCCACCGTTCCCAAGTCCGCCCAGCTCGTAGATCGCAAGCGCGCTCGCAATGACCCCGGCGGTCTCTGTACGCAGAATCATATCGCCCAGGGTGACTGCAGAGGCCCCAATGGAGCGCATCGCGTCGACCTCCGACTCCTCGAACCCTCCCTCGGGCCCGACGAACAGCGCAACGCTCGACGTGCGGATGGCTCGTCTCAGACAGTCTGCGATAGAACCGGTGTCGCTCTCCTCCCATGGAACGATCTTGATGTCGGCAGAGGCAACCTGCTCGATCGCCTCCGGCAGATCGAGCGGAACGTCGATCCTTGGCACCACGGGCTGCCCGGACTGCTTGGCGGCGGCATAGGCTATCGAGCGCCATCTTGCAGCACGCGACTCCCGCTTCTGCTCCGTAAGCGACACAATGCACCTCGCGGTCATCGCAGGGATGATCCTGCGTACACCGAGCTCGACCGCTTGCCTCACGAGAAGATCCATCCTCTCGCCCTTCGAGACGCCCTGGACGAGCGTGAGATCGGGACGGTACGGCAGAGGCAGCCTTCGGACGGGCACTATCTCGCAATCGCTCTGTTTCTTGGAGGGAAGCACTATCAGCTCCGCCTCGATAGCGCCGCCTTGGCCGTCAGAAAGCCTCACATGCTCGCCAGCCCTCAGTCTGAGCACCACCATGTGGCGGGCCTCATCCTGGGGAAGGGACACCGATACCCGCTTCTCGCCCCAGCCCCCAAATTCGTCGAGGGAGGTGGCGAGCGCCTGCAAGTCGAGCTGCGGATCGCAGAAGAACAGCGGCAGCGACATCTCCGGCCTCCGCCCTACGACAACGCGTCGCGGAGCTTCTGGAAAGCGCCCTTGGGTCTCTCCTCGGCCACGTCGTCTCCGAACTTCTCCGCTGCGTGCTCGAGCGCACGGCGCTGCTCCTTGGTCAGCTTGGTGGGGATGTCCACCCATATGTGCACGTAGAGGTCGCCACGGTTGTCACTGCGGAATCTCGGCATCCCCTTGCCCTTGACCCTGATAACATCCTCGGTCTGAGTCCCCTCGGGGATCTTCACCTCCACGTCGTCATCGGCAAGGATTCCGTCGAGGACGAGATTTGCACCGAGAGCGGCTTGTAGCATGGAGATGTTCAGCCTTGTGTGCAGGTTGTCGTTCTCACGCTGGAATATCTCGTGGTCGAGTATGTAGATCTTTACGAGCAGGTCGCCCGAAACATCGCCACGCAGCCCGGCCTCACCGTAGCCTTCGACCTTGATCTGCTGTCCTTCGCGAATTCCCTTGGGGATTTCGATGGTGACCGTTTCCCTGCGCGAATAGCGGCCCTCACCGTGGCAGTCGGAGCAGGGGTTCTCGATCGAAGAACCCTCCCCCTGGCAATCAGGGCAGATGGTCTGGGTCTGCATCGCGCCTAGGATGGTGCGCTGGGTGCTCGTGATAAAGCCGCTCCCGCCGCACGTCTGGCAGCTGACGACCCTGCCGCTCTCACCGAGCCCCGACCCTCCGCACGTCTCGCAGGGAGCGAGCCTCTCGTAGGAGATCTCCTTGCTCACACCCTGGGCGATCTCCTCCAAGGTGAGTCTAAGGCTAACAGCCATGTTGCGGCCTGCGGTCCTGACCCGCGCGCCCGACCTCTGGCCCCCACCGAAGAAGGAGTCGAAGATGTCGGACATCCCGCCGAAGCCGCCGAATATGTCGGAGAAGTCGGTGTATCCGCCAGCGCCGAACCCGGAAGGGCCATCGACCGTTCCGTATCGATCGTACTGCGCGCGCTTGTTCTCGTCGGAGAGAACCGCGTACGCCTCGTTGAGCTCCTTGAACTTAGATTCCGCGTCCGGATCGTCGCTTACATCGGGGTGGATCTTGCGCGCCTTCTTGTAGAAAGCCTTCTTGATCTCGTCCTGCGTCGCATCCCTGCCGACGCCTATCGTCTCGTAATAATCTGCTGCCAACTCCTGCTCCTGAAAACGCGCCGGCACAGGCCGGCTTACTCCCCTAGCCTCTGTCCCTGACCGTGTCGTCTAGGAACTCCGAGGCTCTCCTCACTGCGTCTATAACCTTTTGATAATCCATCCTGGTAGGCCCGACTATCGCCACCACTCCCTGGCTGCCGTCGTCGCCGTAGCCCGATGCCACAACCGAGATGTCGGAGAACGACTCGTCTTGATTCTCCTGGCCGATCCTAACGTTCACGCCCCGACTCGCCAGAAGATCACCGAGGAGCCTGAAGATCATCAGGTCGTCGTCCAGAAGGCGCGCGAACCCTAGGGTCAGCGCCGACATTGAGCGCATCTCAGGCTGGGCGAACAGGTCGTCGAGCCCGTTGACGTGGACCCGATCGTGCTCCTCCTCGAGCAGACACTCCTCCAGGTTGGAGCTGAGATTGTCCAGCTCCTCTTTTGCGGTCACGCTCACTGCCTCAGCCACCGAGACGCCCGTATCCATGGGGTCAGAGGCGTCCATCGTCACCGGATCAAACCCGCCCTTTATGTCGTAGCGGCGGTTCAGCATCGTCTCGAGGACCCTAATCTCCTCCAGGGAGTGCGGGGTTCGCAGCTCAACCGTGCGATTCAGGACCCTGCCATCTTTAACAGCTATAACCAGGATTACGTGCCTGCTGTCCATGGGAACCAACGCTATCCGCTTGAGTGCGACGCTGGTGACCCTAGGCGCCATGACCACCGCGAGACAGTCGGTGAACCTGTTGAGCGCACGGCTGGTCTTCTTGAGCAGGTCGTCCAGCTCACTCGCACTGTTGCGAAGCTCGTCCTCGATCTCCGAGGATTCACCACCAGACAAAGAGTCACCGTCTCGACCTGGGGAGCCGGAGTCAACACCATCGCCCTCAGAGGCGGCCCACTCATCCCCCTCCGCATCCATCGGATCTCTCATGCGTCCTTTCATGTTGGCCAGAAGCTGATCCACAAAAGTGCGGTAACCGGAGTCCGTAGGAATTCGCCCGGAGGACACGTGCGGAGAAATCACGTACCCGTCCTCCTCGAGAACATACAGCTCGTTTCTCACCGTGGCGGAGCTTACTCCGAGCTTGTGGTTTCCAGCTATCGCCCTGGAGCTGACCGGGGTGGCAGTTGAGATGTACTCCTGTATCAGCGCGTTGAGAACCTGGCGTCTGCGATTACTGAGCATCCCATCCCCCTTCCACAAGACACATTCGATGGGTTTGATGATCCGTCGCTGTCGGCCTGATCGCTGCCGACAGGACGAGGAAGTGCCCTGACGGCCTATATGCAGTCAGTTTAGCAGCTTGGCTATGAGAGTGCTAAAAGTGCCGCTCGTGGTTGGCAGACGGTGGGAGGTGGTTCCGACAACCGGCTATTTAGAGGAAACGTCATCCTCGTCGTCGACCTGCTTCTTGGCCAGCGCAATCTCCTGGGCCATTGTGTTCAGGCGCATCCTGAGCGAGGAGATCTCCATGCTCATCGTGAAGACACGGAGTATCAGGACCGCGATGACGAAGAGGTAGACGAAGTTGGAGGGCGACTGGATACCGAGGAGGTCAGCAAAGAAGAAGCTGATGCCGGGAAACACGGCCAGAAGGATCAGCACCACGCAGGACAGGAGCCAAAAGATCGTGTCCGAAGTCTGGATGGAGGCCTTGCGGATCTTGTGCAAGACGTAGATGAAGAGCAGGACAGCACCGATTATCAGGATTATTCTGAGGGACAACGGCATGGGATCAACCCTTCCTAACCCATTGGAAAAGTAGTATCGAGGCCACCACGCGGAGCATGTAGACGATCGATGTCGTAGCGGTAAGGTAGCTGTCGCCGGCGAATCTCTCACGCATACTCACCTGCACCTCCACGACCTTCGCGCCCTTGCGCATGGAGTAGGCGATCGTGTCGGGTTCGGGGGCGTAGTGGCTGTACTTGGCGAATCTCGAGATCATGCCGCGGTCGAACAGGCGCATCCCGGAGGTGGGGTCATAGACTTTCTGCCCGGTGGTCAGCTTGATGATCGCAGATATGACCCTCGAACCGATCATCCTCATCGAGGTGCCCTTGGCAGCGGAGAGAAAGCGCGATCCTATCACGATGTTGGCGCCGGTTTCGCGCGCCGCCCTGATCATGCTAGGTATATAGCTGGGATCGTGCTGACCGTCCGA
>CAYRYP010000049.1:0-10110 GCA_964428485.1 uncultured Coriobacteriaceae bacterium | reverse complement strand
TGGAACTCGGCGAACTCCTGCGGTCCTGCGCTGTGCTCGAAGTCGACGATGGCCAGCAGCGGGTCGTCAACCCTCGCGTCGTAGCCGTCGTAGATCCCGATGAGGGCGTCTACCCATCCGTCGAAGAGCTCCTGGGCGCGCAGCATGTGGCGCTCGGACATCTTCTCGAAGGCACGCGAGCGCGAGATGGCGTTGGCGCTCTCACGGTCCTCGTTCATTGCGGAGGATCCGTCGGTGTTGAACTCGCAGAACTTGAAGTCGCCGGTGCGTTCGTCCATGAAGATGTCGAAGCGCCCTATCGGGATGTCGCAGTCGTACCCGGTGGGTGTCCGCACGAGTTTGTCGAGCTGCTCGCTGAAGCCGAAGAGCTCCCTGTAGGCAGGGTCTTTCATGTAGCGGTCGATCACCTTACCTAGGATGCGGTAGGTGGTCTTCTGTATGCGCTCGATGTGGCGCATTGTGGCCTCGTCGACGAGCTTAGGAACAAAGCCGATCCTGATGACCTCTCCCTTGTAGATCGCGGTGGAACTCTGGAGGTAGTTGTGCGCATCGCGTCTGCCGCAGGGGTCTCCACCCATCTCCTCAACGATGCCGACGTACTCCTCCTCTAGGTCGCGCATTCCCAAGGGCGAGCCTAGCGCACCGCCGCTGGATCGAAGGGCCATCGCTCGGGTCCGTCTCGACTCGCGTCTGTCCAAAAGCGTGGTCTTCTCCAGTACCAGCTCGCGCAGAGGCTCTAGGTAGCGGCTCTCGTCGACGTGTGTGCACGTCCCGTCGCCGTCTCCTGCGTCTTTGGCCCCGGCTCGGATCTTGAGCCCCCATTCGGCCATCGACATAAGCTCCTCGAGCCAGCCTGCGACGTCGTGTCCATAGACGCTCGCACTGTAACCTCCGATCGTGAGATCGCGCTTGGCCTGTGCGATGGCGGTTGCGTCGACCCCCTTGGTCATCTTAAGAATGGCTTCGAGGTTCGCTGGGTCGTAGAAGATGCCTTTGAAGAACGCGACGAGTGCGAGTGACTGATCGGGTGGCATGGAGTCGGCCATTCTGATCTCCACGTAGTGCTTCAGCCTTACGTCGAAGAAGAACATCGAGAGTAGGTGTTCGATTTCGGCAGTCGTCATGGTGTGTCCGGCGTAGATCTCGGCCGCGCTGGCCGAACCGTGGTAGACGGAGGTGGAATCGCTCCCGGCGTCTTCGAGCGTAAGTATCGGGGGCCTCTGCATGAGCATTCGGGCGTAGGAGGCGTAGCTGGCGCCCTCCTCGAAGAGGAAGCTCGCCGCCATCGACCTGTCGGAGTCTACGTCGTCCCAGATCGCCGAGCGCGCCATGCGCGGCGGGATGGCAAGGCCGGTGGGAGTCTTGCCTGGCCGGCCGCCGGCTGCTCCCACGCGCTGCCCCTCGAAGATGGGGGAGTTGTCGCACAGGAAGTAGATCAGCGGGCCTAGTGCTGTCGCAGCCCTCATCTTGGCCATCGCGTCTGCCTCGCTGGTGAAGTCGATTGAGACCTGTGAGGAGGCGCTTCCCCTCATCATACAGATACCGTGCGAGCCGGTTTGCGTGAAGTAGCGATCCATCATCGAGTAGCGGTGCTTAGGTATGAGGGGAAGGTCGCGAGCACATGCTTTGGGGTGGTAGCCCAGGGTGACGAGGCAACACCCCATCTCGGAGAGAATTGGGTCGATCTCGGAGCGGAACCTGGAGTAGCTCCTCGCGAGCCCCTCCACCGTGCAAGACGGGCCCATGCTCACCTCTAGCTGCGCCCCTGGCTCGAGGCTTATCGGGGCGCCTTTGCGTGCAAGCCCTATGATCCTAGGGTTTCCGGAGGTGTCGGTGGCCTCGGATCTCCCGTCATAGAGCGGCTCCAGCGCCTCGAGGATGTCCTCTACACCGACCTTTGCACCGGCGCCCTCGAACACTGCTCCCGAGTTGCGCGCGTCGGCGGCGCTGTAGGGCACTGGCTCCAGGGTCTTGGCGTCCACAACGAAGTGCTCGATCTCAAGACCGAGCCTGCACCTCGACTCGCTCGATTCTCCCTCGGCGAGGTAGGCGGCGATGGCGTCGACGTTTCGCTCGAGGCTCGTGTCTGAAAGTACCATGTCCTCTCCTAGGTCGTTGGTTTCATGCAATTATGACACTCATGCAGTCACTATCGGGTGCAGTTCGCCCTGTTGACCCGCCCACGGACTGCCCGCCGCACCGTCCTTGTGGCCAATACGCCTACACGCAGAAAGCACGCTAGAACCCCGTATATGCTGGTATATTATTGACCCGTGAAATGAGGCCCGAGGAGACCCTGTGGCCTCGGACGCCTGTCGATAGGAGTAGCTGACATGGGTCGTAACGACAATCCGAAAAACTACCTCTTCACCTCGGAGTCGGTCACCGAGGGACATCCCGACAAGATCTGCGACCAAATCTCCGACGCCGTCGTCGACGAGATTCTCAGGCAGGAGGCGGAGCTGCAGAAGCAGGGCTACGTCTCCCCAGACGGCGTCCCCGCCGATCCCGCCAACGCACACATCGCATGCGAGACTTTTACCACAACCGGTCTGATCGCGGTCTGTGGCGAGATCCGCACCGTGGCTAACTTCGACGTTCAGGCCATAGCCCGCGAGGTTGTCGACAGTATCGGTTACAACGACGCCGACTTCGGCTTCGACTGCAACACCTGCGCAGTGATCAATGCTATTCACGGGCAGTCCCCCGACATCGCGATGGGCGTTGACGAGTCCTACGGCATCCAGCAGGGTCTCCAGGACGGCTCCGACGAGTATGACAAGATCGGCGCCGGCGACCAGGGAATGATGTTCGGCTACGCCTCCAATGAGACCAAGACCCTCATGCCCATGCCGATCTACCTGGCGCATCGTCTCTCCGAGCGCCTCACCGAGGTTCGCAAGAACGGCACGCTAGACTACCTGCGCCCCGACGGAAAGACCCAGGTCACTGTCAAGTACGTCGATGACAAGCCGGTTGGAGTCGAGACCGTGCTTATCTCCTCTCAGCACGCTGACGGCATCGACATTCAGGGCAAGATGAAGCCCGACTTTATCGAGCACATCATCAAGCCGGTCTTTGCGGCTGAGGGCGTGGAGTTCAACGACGATGTCAACGTGCTGGTCAATCCCACCGGCCGCTTTGTGGTGGGCGGTCCGATGGGCGACACCGGCCTCACTGGCCGCAAGATCATCGTGGACACCTACGGCGGGATGGGACGCCACGGCGGCGGTGCCTTCTCCGGCAAGGACTCCACCAAGGTCGACCGCTCTGCTGCGTACGCCGCGCGCTGGATCGCTAAGAATATCGTGGCGGCCGGCATCGCCGAGAAATGCGAGGTGCAGCTTGCCTACGCTATCGGAGTCGCCGATCCGCTGTCCGTCTATGTTGACTCCTTCGGCACCTCCGACTTCAGCTCTGAGCAGCTCGAGGCCGCTGTGCGCGAGGTGTTCGACCTGCGCCCGGGTGCCATCATCGACAAGTTGCAGCTGCGCCGCCCGATCTTCCGCAAGACCTGCAACTACGGCCACTTCGGCCGTGAGCTCCCCGAGTTTACGTGGGAGAAGACCGACAGGGTAGACGAGCTCAGGGGCGCGCTTGGACTCTAGTCGAGTGAGGGTTGCCGGGGTCGTCCTCGACATACCCACCCGTGCGCTCGACGCGGCCTTCACCTACCTCGTCCCCGACGGCATGGACGCCAGGGTCGGGCAGTGTGTGGAGGTTCCCTTCGGCCACAGGCCATCCATAGGCTACATCGTCGATATCTCCGAACGTCCCATCTCGGACTTCGGAGATATCGCTATGCGCCCCAAAACCGTCTCTCGGACTCTCTTTGACGAGGATGGTGATGTACCCGCCGCTCCCGACGCCGCTCTCGCAACCGGGCTCAAGCCCATAGCGCGTGTTCTCACAGAGTCCTACTTCGACGAGGTGGGGGCAGATATGGCCATGTGGATCGCTCGCGAGTACGTGGGCACACTCCCGGAGGCGGTGAGGCTCTTCATGCCTCCGGGTGCATCGCCTGGCCTCAAACGCGCGGCGGATGGCTCGTGGAAATACGTCGCTCCCGCAGTGGCCCCGGTGGACGACAGATGGGCGATGCTTACGGACGAGGGCCATTCCTATGTGCCCCCGAAGAGGGCCACGAGGCAGGCCGCTGTGATTGAGGCGCTGCGAGAGGGCGAGATGAGGGTTGTCGAGCTCGGAATCGAGATCGGCTCAGTGTCCTCGGTGCTCGCTACGCTCGAGAAGAAGGGCGTCGTGCGCGTCGAATCCCGCCGCAGGATGAGGGGGGTCTCGGAGCTCCCGGAGCGCACAGGGGACATCGCTTCTCTCACCGCAGGTCAAGTCGAGGCACTCGAGGCCATCGACTCCGCCTGTTTGGCCGGCCGCGGCGACGTCGTGGTAGTCGACGGCGTCACCGGATCGGGCAAGACAGAGGTCTATCTCCAGGCCATACGCCGCGTGCTTGAGCGGGGGAGGAGTGCGTGCGTTCTCGTGCCGGAGATCTCGCTCACTCCTCAGACGGTGGGCAGGTTCCGATCGAGGTTCGGCGACCTGGTGGCGGTGCTTCACTCCAGGCTCTCTGCGGGAGAGAGGTTCGACCAGTGGTCGCTTCTCTCGAGCGGCCAGGCCAAGGTGGTCGTGGGGGCACGATCGGCCTTGTTCGCCCCGATGCGCGACCTAGGTCTGATCGTCATAGACGAGGAGCATGAGTCATCCTACAAGCAGGGTAAGTCCCCGAGGTATGTCTCCCGCGATGTTGCGGCGAGGCTCGCCAGGTTGCGGGGCGCCGCGCTGGTGCTCGGCAGCGCCAGCCCCTCCATCGAGACTCTTCACCGCTGTAAGACCGGCGTCTGGAGGAGAGTCGAGCTCCCAGAACGCGCGAGCGGAAGACCCCTTCCTCCCGTGCAGGTGGTGGATCTGGGGCGCGAATTTTCCGAAGGCAACAGGACGATGATCTCCCGCGCGCTGGCCCAAGCGCTCACTGAGGTGGTCGAGCGCGGGGAAAAGGCGGTGCTGCTCCTCAATAGGCGAGGGTTCGCATCGTTTCTCCTGTGCAGGGAGTGTGGGTTCGTTCCAGAATGCGAGCAGTGCTCGACCTCCCTGACCTTTCACGAGGGCAGGCGCGGTGAACCCGGGGTGCTGATGTGCCATCACTGCGGCAGGCGCTACCCGGTTCCCGCTAACTGTCCCGATTGTGGAAGTCCCTATCTCAGACAGCTTGGACCCGGCACGCAGTACGCGCACGACCAGCTCCGCGCGCTTCTGGGTCCCGATGTCCCGATTGTACGGATGGACGCGGACACCACGCGCACCAAGGGTTCTCACGAGAGGCTCCTGGGAGAGTTCGCCGCCGCAGATGGCGGGGTGCTCCTCGGTACGCAAATGATAGCCAAGGGACTCGATTTCCCCGATGTTACCCTCGCCGGCGTCCTGATAGCCGACACCACCCTCAAGCTCCCGGACTTCCGGGCTGCTGAACGCACCTTCCAGCTGCTAGAGCAGGTGGCGGGGCGTGCGGGCAGGGCACAGCGCGACGGGAAGGTGGTAGTCCAGACCTACTGGCCCGAGCATCCCGCCATCGTCTCCGCGGCCGCCCACGACAGGAGCGCCTTTCTGGCTGGCGAGCTGCCCACACGTGAGGAGTTCGGGTGGCCGCCCTTCCGCAGAATCGCGAACATTCTGATATGGGGGAAGGATGAGAGCGCTGTCTCGTCCTGCGCGATGTCGCTCGGGGCCGAGCTTGGCGAGAGGTTGCGCGAGCTGGCCGCGACAGGGGAGCTAGGTGACGTCTCCGCCTGGGAGATCGTGGGGCCGAGCCCGTGTCTTCTCTCGAAGCTGCGCGGTGATTACAGGTGGCACATACTGGTGAAGGGACCGCCCGGCGCCGACCTCCCCAAGGCGATATCTCCCATCCTGGCGAGGCGCTCGCCTGGCCAGGGTGCAAGCGTGGCCGTCGACGTCGATCCGGTCGATCTGTTCTGACCCGCCGCCTGCGAGCATTGTAGAATGATCGCATAACCACATGCGTCGTTTTAACCCAGGGGGTATCCGTGAATATTGTTACTGTTCCCAACCCAATCCTGCGCAAGGAGTGCGCGGACGTGGATCTGGCCAGCGAACCTGGGCTCGCCAAGACCGTCAAAGAGATGGCCAAGCTCATGTACGAATTCAACGGGTGCGGCATCGCCGCTCCCCAGGTCGGGATTCTCAAGAAGATCGTCGTCGTGGACGTGGACTACGACGAGACCAAGCGCAAGGAACCTATCTTTCTCATCAACCCCAGGGTTGTGAGCACCGACGGGGAGATGGTCACGGACATCGAGGGCTGCCTATCCGTTCCTGGCATTCAGGTGGAGGTTGCGCGCTGCGAGGACGCGGTTGTTGAGGCCCTCGACCTCGATGGCAATGAGGTCCGCATCGAGGCCGACGGCTTCTTCGCCCGTTGCCTTCAGCATGAGATCGACCATCTCCACGGCATCACGATGCTCGAGCACCTGCCCGTCGTCCAGCGTCTCGAGAAGATCGAGGAGTACAAGAGGGCCTGCGCCTCGGGGGCGAAGCCGGGCGAGGTGGACTAGTCGATCACAGGAGGCTTTCCCATGAGGGTTGTTTTCATGGGCACCCCGCACTTCGCGGTGCCCTCGCTGTGCGCGCTCGCCGAAGAGCAGGACATCGACCTCGTCGGCGTCTACACCAAACCGGACTCCGTCTCGAAGCGGGGCGGGAAGCTTGTTGCCTCTGCGGTCAAGGAGAAGGCCCTTTCCCTGGGTCTTCCGGTCTTTCAGCCCAAGGACTTCTCCGATCCAGCCGATGTGGACTTGCTCGCGAGTCTTTCTCCCGACATGGTGGTGGTCGCCTCCTTCGGGGTGATTCTGCCGAGAAGCGTTCTCGATATCCCTCCGATGGGATGCCTCAACGTTCACGCGTCGCTTCTTCCGAGGTGGAGGGGTGCGGCTCCGATAGAGCGCGCGATCCTCGCCGGTGACCGCGAGATGGGCGTGTGCATTATGAAGATGGAGGAGGGGCTCGACACCGGCCCTTGGTGTATGAGCGTGGCGATGGACCCAGATGAGATGGGGCGCGACGAGATAACGCAGCGTCTAGCTGACATGGGCTCGTCCGCGCTGCTCCGCGCGATACGCGAGATCGAGCAGGGTCGGGAGAGGTGGACTAGCCAGGATGAGTCGCTGGTGACCTACGCCCACAAGATAGACAAGCGCGAGCTGTGGCTCTCTCCCGAATCCACCGCCTCCGACAACGTCGCGAGGGTCAGGGCATCCAGCTCGCACGCCGCCGCCAGGGCTGTCGTCTGTGGTAGGGCCATGGCCGTGACCGCCGCAAGAGCGGTTCCCGCTGGCGAACTCGAGTCGGAGGACATCTCCGCTCCCGCTAAGGGCCGTGTCTCGTATGTTCGCAAGAGGCTTCTGCTCGGGGCATCCGACGGTGCATTCGAGCTTTTGCGCGTTAAGCCCGATGGCAAGAGAGAGATGGACGCCGCAGGATTTGCGGCCGGCGCGCGTGAGCTGGACGCCTCGGGGAGCGAGCAGTGGCGGGAGGTGGAGTAGTGAGCAGGCTCAGCTCGGCCAGGAGGCTGGCGCTCGAGGTTACCTCGCAGGTCCGCGAGAGGAACTCCTACGTCAGCAACGCCGTCAACTCCATCGTGAGGCATGCCGAGGGGGTGTCGGCTAAAGACAGGGCCTTCGCCGAGCTCCTGTCTACCGGTGTCGTGTCAACTTGGGGCACGCTCGACGAGATAATAGACCGCGCCCTGGGGCCCAAGGGCGATCTTAGACCCTATCTCAGGGATGCTGTGAGGATCGCGACATACGAGCTGGTGTTTCTGCGCAAGGAAGACCACGTGGTGGTCGACCAGGGCGTCGAGCTCGCCAAGGTGGTCGAGCCGAAGGCTGCAGGCTTCATCAACGTTCTGCTTCGCCGCATCGCGGACAGTGCCAAGGGCTTCCCATGGGGCAATCCCGCCAAGAGCAATGAGGCGCTGGCACGAAAGCACGGCTTTCCGTATTGGATGACCGACATGCTCGTGGAGTCGTTCGGGCGCGACAACGCAGCGCAGTTCATGGATGCCTCCAACCAGCCCGCTCCGCTTTTTCTGGCGGTGAACTCGATCAAGTGCACGCCCGCAGAGGCCATGGAGATCCTGCAGTCTAGTGGTGCCAACGCCCATTTCGTGGGGCCGGAGGATCGCGGATGCATACTCGCTGAGAATCAGGCGGCGGCGCTCAGGTCGGGGCTGCTCGCCGATGGCAGGGTGCTGGTCTCGGACGCCTCGGCCCAACTTGCGGCTCTGGTTGCCACACCTCCTGTGGGTGCGAGGTATTTGGAGATCGGCAGCGGCAGGGGAACGAAAAGCGTCCTTCTGCAGAGCAATGCGGTCAAGTACAACGGTGAGCAGGCCCGGTTGTGGTGCGTGGATTTGCATGCTTTCAAGAACGCCGTGCTCGAGCGGAGGCTCGCGCAGTGTGGCGTGAGCGGCGCTGTGATATTGGAGGGCGACGCCACCGACCTGGACTCCATCGAGGGGCTACCGGACGAGTTCGACGCCGCGCTCATCGATGCTCCCTGTTCGGGGATTGGTACGCTTAGGCGCCATCCCGAGATTCGCTGGAGGATCACGGCATCCGACATCGACGCGATGGGAAGGATGGGTCTTTCGATGCTCAAGTCCGCCTCGCGGCGCATCGTGGACGGCGGGAGCATCGTCTACTCCACCTGCACGATCACGCACGAGGAGAACATGGACGTGATCCAGGCGTTTCTGGGTAGCGCCGAGGGCTCTGGGTGGTCGATCGATGCCGAATCGGGATCGGGCGTGGTGCAGACGACGCTTCGGCCGGGCGGCCCCGATGTCCACTTCATAGTGAAGTTGAAAAAGGGCGATTGACCGGCTGTTTTACCGGGTCAGGAGAGCAGGTCCGGCACAGGCTCGGTGCATGAGCCCTTCTGATAGAATGCAGGGTTGTGAAAGGATCCGAGCGGCGCGGTCTTTCTGGGAGCGAGAAGCTGTGCATGTGGATCCGATTGACAGGATATCCTTTCACGTGAGGATTCGCGTGACTTGAGACGATAGGAGTTGGCAATGCAGGAATCGCATGTCATGGACGTCCTCCGCGTTGCGGAGAAGGCGGCCATAGCCGCTGCCGATTGGAACGGGCGCGGCGACAAGGTATCCGCCGACCAGGCGGCGACCACGGCGATGCGTGAGGCGTTCAACGAGATGGACTTCTCCGGCAGGATCGTCATTGGGGAGGGCGAGCGCGACGAGGCCCCGATGCTCTACATCGGAGAGGAGGTCGGTCGCGGTGGTGAGGCCATCGACATCGCGGTGGACCCGCTCGAGGGAACCAATCTTTGCGCCTACAACAGGCCCAACGCACTTACCACGATAGCCATCGCTCCTAAGGGCGCGCTGCTGTTCGCCCCCGACACCTACATGGACAAGATCGCCGCCGGCCCTGCTTGCAGGGGCAAGGTGCACATCGACAACACCCCGGCGGAGAACGTCCGCGCCGTTGCCGATGCGCTTGGCAAGGACGTCCGCGACGTCAACGTCTGCATCCTGTTGCGCGATCGCCATGCCGATCTCATCAAGGCAGTCTACGAGACCGGTGCTCGCGTGAGACTCATCGACGACGGTGACGTGTTTGGAGCCATCGCCACCGCGGTCGCACACACCGGGATCGACCTCTACATGGGCGCCGGCGGATCCCCGGAGGGCGTGCTCGCATGCGCAGGACTCAAGGCTGTTGGCGGTGAGTTCATGGGACGTTTCCAGTGGAGGAGCGAGGAGGAGCACCAGAGGGCCCTCAAGACTGCGGAAGTCGATGTCGATGGACTCCTCACGATGGACGACCTAGTCCGCACCGACGACGTGGCCTTCATCGCCTGCGGGGTCACTGATGGCGAGATGGTCAGCGGCGTGAAGATCACCCCCGACTACATCTCTACCGACGCCGTGGTCATGAGCGCGTCGTCCAAGACCGTTCAGTTCATCAAGACCATCCACCGCACGGGAGTAGGTGCCATCAGCTTCTAGGAGTTTTCTCTCTGAAAGGGTCGCGTACCCGCACCTGCTTCATCGACAAT
>CAYRYP010000048.1:0-10258 GCA_964428485.1 uncultured Coriobacteriaceae bacterium | reverse complement strand
CTCGATGAAGGGCAAGGCCAAGGGAGGCACCAAGCTGAACTTCGGCGATTTTGGCATCCAGGCCCTCGAGCCCCACTGGATCACCAACAGGCAGATCGAGGCCGCCCGTGTTGCCATGACCCGTCAGATGAGGCGTGGCGGCAAGGTTTGGATCACGATCTTCCCCGACAAGCCGATCACCAAGAAGCCCGCCGAGACCCGTATGGGCTCCGGAAAGGGCAACCCGGAGGAGTGGGTAGCCGTCGTCAAGCCCGGCCGGATTATGTTCGAGGTTGGGCAGATCGATCCCGCTACCGCCAAGCGCGCCCTCGAGCTCGCCATACAGAAGCTCCCCATCAAGTGCAAGATCGTCAGCCGTGAGGATATGGGAGATAACTAATGAAGGCATCCGAGATCAGAGAACTCAGTAACGAGGATCTGGAGAAGGCGCTGAAGGACTCCCGTGCGGAGCTTTTCAACCTCCGTTTCCAGATGGCTACCAGCCAGCTCGACAACACGGCCAGGATCAAGCTGGTCAAGAAGGACATCGCGCGCGTTCTCACCGAGATTCGCGCACGCGAGATCAAATCGGCCGCTGAGACCGCATAGGCTGGAGGAGAGAGCTAGATGACTCAAGAGAGAAATAACAGGAAGGTCCGCAATGGCGTGGTGGTCTCCGCGGTCAACGACAAGACCATCGTCGTCAAGGTCACCGAGAGGAAGAAGCATCCCGTCTACTCGAAGATGGTGACCCGCACCAAGAAGTTCCACGCGCACGACGAGAACAACGCCGCCGGCGTCGGCGACACCGTCTCCATCATGGAGACCCGCCCCCTCTCCAAGAAGAAGAGGTGGCGTCTGGTTGAGATCGTCGAGAAGGCCAAGTAGGTTTTGAAGTCGAAGCCGGCGCCCCGATGGGGCGGTGTGCGTAGAGTATTCGGAGGAATTCGATGATTCAGCAGCAGACAATGTTGAACGTCGCCGACAACTCTGGTGCGAGGAAGGTCCAGTGCATCAAGGTTCTCGGCGGTTCGAAGAGGCGCTACGCCGGCCTGGGCGACACCATCATCTGCTCCGTGAAGGAGGCAACTCCTAACGGCGCCGTGAAGAAGGGCGATGTCGTCCGCTGCGTCGTCGTCAGGGTCAAGAAGGAAGTCCGCCGCAAGGACGGTAGCTACATCAGGTTCGACCAGAACGCAGCGGTCGTCGTCGATCAGACCGGTGCCCCGCGTGGCACCCGCGTCTTCGGTCCCGTTGCGCGTGAGCTGCGCGAGAAGCATTTCATGAAGATCTGCTCGCTGGCTCCCGAGACGCTGTAGAAGGGATACCGGAAATGGCAATGAAGATTCGCAAGGGCGACCGCGTCAAGGTCATCTCGGGCAAGGACAAAGGTGCCGAGTCCGAGGTCATCAGGTCGCTCCCGTCGGTGCACAAGGTGGTTGTCGAGAAGGTCGCCATCGCCAAGAAGCACCAGAAGCCCACGCAGAGCAACCAGCAGGGCGGCATCATCGAGAAGGAGATGCCCATCGACGTCTCCAACGTCATGCTGATCTGCCCGAAGTGCAAGCAGCCTTCAAGGGTTAGCTGCAGGCGCGATGGCGCCAAGAAGATCCGCACGTGCAAGAGGTGTGGAAAGGATATCGACTAATCGGGAGCGGGGGTGAGATCCCCGCGACCGAGAGGGTGCAGGGTCGGAAATCCTGCATCGCAACCTCGTTTTTCGAAAGGAATTCGCCGTGACACCTCGTCTCAAGGAAGATTACAGGACAAGGATCGCCCCGATGCTCGAGAAGGAGCTGGGGCTCACCAACATCAACCATGTCCCGAAGCTCGAGAAGATCGTCGTCAACATGGGAGTCGGTGGTGCCGTCTCCGACAGCAAGCTCCTCGATGCCGCTGTCACCGACATGCGTACGATCACAGGTCAGCAGCCTGTTATCACCAAGGCGCGCAAGTCCATCGCCTCCTTCAAGATTAGGGCCGGTATGCCGATTGGCTGTAAGGTCACCCTGCGCGGAGACCGCATGTGGGAGTTCTTCGACAGGCTCATCAGCACCGCGATTCCCAGGATCAGGGACTTCCGCGGCCTACCCACCACCAGCTTCGACGGCAGGGGCAACTACACGTTCGGCGTCACCGAGCAGCTGATCTTCTCCGAGATCGACTACGACAAGATCGACAGGGTGCGCGGAATGGATATCACCATCGTCACCACCGCCGATGACGACAAGGGCGCCAAGGCACTTCTCGATGCCTTCGGTTTCCCCTTCAAGAATGAATAGGAGGATTGATCATGGCAAAGAAGTCTATGATCGCTAAGTCCAAGAGGGAGCCGAAGTTTTCGACGCGTCAGCACAACCGCTGCTCCCGCTGTGGACGCCCCAGGAGCTACTATCGCAAGTTCGGCCTTTGCCGTGTGTGCCTGCGCGAGCTGGCAAACCGCGGTGAGCTGCCGGGCGTGCGTAAGGCCAGCTGGTAGGATACCGGCTGTTCTCTATCCGGTCGCAAGGCGCCAGGGATGGCGAACCGGCGGCAAGGTATACGACTAGGAGGATTAGATGCCAGTTACAGATCCCATCGCGGATATGCTGACTAGGATCCGCAACGCCAACTCGGCGTCGAAGGATTCCGTGACGATGCCTTCGAGCAAGAAGCTCGTCGCCATCGCCGAGATCATGAAGGAGGAGGGCTACATCACCGATTACCAGGTGATCGAGAAGTCCCCCCAAAACGAGCTCGTTATCACCCTCAAGTACGGACCTAGGAAGTCCAAGGTCATCCGCGGTATCCGCAGGATCTCAAAGCCGGGACTCCGCATCTACGCTGGGAAGAACGATCTACCCAGGGTTCTCGGGGGGCTCGGCACCGCGATCATCTCGACCTCGAGTGGGGTCATGACCGACCGCGATGCTCGCAAAGCTGGAATCGGCGGCGAAGTCCTCGCCTACATCTGGTAGTCGGCTGGGTATTGAAAGGAGTGCACGATGTCTAGAATCGGAAAAATGCCGATCTCGATACCTAGCGGCGTAGATGTGAGGATCGACGGCAACACCATTAGCGTGAAGGGTCCCAAGGGCGAGCTCTCCCTCGATTTCAACGAGGTTATCAGCTTTGAGATCTCAGAGGGCGAGCTTATTGTCAAGAGGGCCGACGACGAGGCCAACTCCCGCGCCTTTCACGGGCTGACCAGGACGCTCGTCTACAACATGGTCGTGGGCGTGACCGAGGGCTTCTCCAAGAAGCTCGAGCTCGTTGGCGTCGGCTACAGGGCCGCGGTCAAGGGTGGCAATCTCGAGATGTCTCTCGGATATTCCCATCCGGTGGTCGTCGAGGCTGTCGATGGGATTACCTTCGAGTGCCCGTCTCCCACCGAGATCGTCGTTAGCGGGATTGACAAGCAGAAGGTCGGACAGGTAACCGCCGACATCAGAAAATGGAGGGCCCCGGAGCCCTATAAGGGCAAGGGGATCCGCTACGAGGGCGAGCAGGTCCGCCGCAAGCTCGGCAAGGCTGCCTCCGTATCCTCGTAGCGCTTGAGCGCTTAACGATGAAACCTGATATGACGATCCTTTAGGAGTATCGATGGACAAGTCGAAGAAGAAATACGAGCAGCTCAAGCGCCGTCAGCGCCGTGTTAGGGGCAAGATCTCCGGCACCGCCGAGCGCCCGAGGCTGCGCGTCACCCGTTCCAACTCGCATATATACGCACAGGTGATCGATGACACCCAGGGCAGGACCCTCTGCTCCTGCAGCTCTCTCGACCCGGAGTTCAAGAACACCGGCAAGAGCGGAGCGAACAAGGAGGGAGCTGAGCTCGTAGGTCAGCTCGTCGGCCAGAGGGCCAATGCCATGGGGATCACCTCTGTCGTGTTTGACCGTGGTGGGAGGATCTACCATGGTCGTGTTCAGGCACTCGCAGATGGCGCTCGCAGCGCCGGACTGAAGTTCTAGGGAGGAGAGATATGCCACGTAAGCAAGCACAGGCTCCCGAACTTCAGGAGCGTGTCGTCTACATCAACCGCGTGTCTAAGGTCGTCAAGGGCGGCCGCAGGTTCTCGCTGACCGCTCTCGTCGTCGTCGGTGACGGCAAGGGCAAGGTGGGGATCGGCATGGGCAAATCCCAGGAGGTGCCGATCGCCATCCGCAAGGGTGTCGAGGACGCCAAGAAGAACATGTTCCAGGTTCCGATCACCGCAGACGGCTCCATACCGCATGAGGTCATCGGCCACTATGCCGCCGGCAAGGTCATGCTTAAGCCGGCTCGTCCCGGTACCGGCGTTATCGCCGGTGGACCGGTTCGCGCCCTCCTCGAGCTTGCCGGTGTTAAGAACGTCCTGTCCAAGTCGCTCGGCACCGACAACGCGATGAATATCGTCAAGGCCGCCGCCGAGGGCCTCAAGGAGCTCTCCGGTCCTAGGGAGACCGCTGCGAGGCGCGGCGTCAGCGTCGGCCACATCTTCGGATGGGAGGATTAGTCGAGATGGCAGAGAAGAAGACGCTCCGCGTCACGCAGATCAAGTCGACCATCGGCTATGCGGAGAACCAGCGTCGCATCATCCGCTCGCTGGGCCTAGGCAAGATCGGCCGCTCGCGTGACCATTACGATACCCCCTCCATTAGGGGCATGATCTTCAAGGTTAAGCATCTGGTCAAGGTTGAGGAGATATAAATGCAGCTTCATGATCTCACCCCGGCTCCTGGTTCGACCAAGTCGCGTAAACGCGTCGGTCGTGGCCCGGGGTCCGGCCATGGCAAGACCGCCGGCAGGGGAATGAACGGGCAGAAGTCTCGTTCCGGTGGCGGCAAGAGGGTTGGCTTCGAGGGAGGTCAGACTCCGCTGGCACGCAGACTGCCCAAACTTCCCGGATTCCGCAACATCAATAGGGTGGAGTACAAGGCCGTCAACGTTGACCGCCTTAGCGCCAAGTTTGATAATGGTGACATCGTCGATGGTGCTTCCCTTTATGAGAAGGGGATCATCAAGCATGCCGATGATCTGGTCAAGATCCTCGGTAATGGTGAACTTGACAAGAGCCTCACGGTTCGTGTTGACAAGGTTTCCGCAAGTGCGGCCGCGAAGATCGAGGCCGCAGGGGGAAAGGTTGAATTGGCGTGCTAAGTGCACTTGCAAACGCTTTTAAGATCCCTGAACTCCGTAAGAAGATACTCTTCACGCTGTTCATAATCATTCTGTACAGGATCGGTTGCTACGTTCCGGTGCCTGGGGTTCCCTACGCCAACATGGCGGAGTCGATCTCCAGCATCGGCGGCGGCATGCTCATGCTGAACCTCTTCGCTGGTGGCGCGCTGTCCTACTTCTCGGTTTTCTGTCTCGGCATCATGCCCTACATCACCGCATCGATCATCATGCAGCTGATGCAGGGCGTAATCCCATCGGTTGCCGCTTGGGCGAGGCAGGGCGAGATTGGCCGCAAGAAGATCACGAACATCACGAGGTGGATTACCATCGCAATCTCGATTCTGAATGCGATCGGCTACCTATTCCTGTACAAGAGCGATTACTTCGGGATCACTTTCGTGACCGACGGGCTGCCCGGTCAGTGGGTGACCGACATCGTTATCGTCGTGACACTCGTTGTCGGATCCGTCCTAATCATGTGGATGGGCGAGCTCATCACGCAGCGTGGAGTCGGAAACGGGATGTCGCTGATAATCTTCGCGAACATCCTTGCCGGGTTCCCGCAGGCGATCTACTCCTCTGCAGTGTCCGGTGATAATGGCATCATCGTTACGGTCATAATCATCGTGATCGTCCTTCTGGTGATTCCTGCGATCATCTTCATTGAGAGGGCGCAGCGCAGAATTCCGGTCAACTACGCGAAAAGGGTCTCCGGGCGTAGGATGATGGGTGGTTCGTCCACCTACATCCCGCTCAAGGTCAATGCCGCGGGCGTCATCCCGATCATCTTCGCGTCGGCGCTGATCTACCTGCCTGCGCAGCTAGCGGCGATCTTCTCGGATGTTGGCTGGCTTACGACGGTGGCCAACGCGCTGACGACGGGTTGGGTGAACTGGCCGGTGATGTTCTTCCTCATCGTGTTCTTCACCTACTTCTACTCGTCGATGGTGTTCAACCCTGAGATAACCTCCGATCAGCTGAGGCAAAACGGTGGCTTCATCCCAGGGGTGCGTCCCGGATCGCAGACCGTCCAGTACATAAAGAAGGTTCTCAAAAGAATCACACTGCCAGGCTCGATATACCTGGGCCTCGTGGCGGTTGTTCCGACGATCATCTTCTACTTCACGGGTAACGCGCTGATAAGCGCCCTCGGGGGTACCTCGATCCTGATTCTTGTTAGCGTCGGCCTCGACACCATGACCAAGGTGGAGAGCCAGCTGAAGATGCACAACTACGAGGGCATCTTCAAATAGCAATCTGACGGGGGCTGCATAGACCAGCCCCCGAACGCTATCTCGCGGATTCATGTAAGGCGAAGCGGAGCCTCGAGGAGGCTCCTAGGAAGGGAGAACATCAGATGAACCTGGTTCTTCTCGGCGCACCCGGCGCTGGAAAGGGCACCCAGGCGGCCAAGCTTGTGGCCGAGTACGGCTATGCCCACATCTCCACCGGCGATATCCTGCGTTCTGCAGTGAAGAACGAGACTCCGCTCGGTCTCGAGGCTAAGAAGTACATGGATGCGGGAGATCTCGTTCCCGATTCCGTTGTCATCGGACTTGTAAGCGAGAGGCTCACCGAGCCCGATACCCAGGAGGGATTCATCCTGGATGGCTTTCCGCGAACGATTCCCCAGGCTATGGCGCTCACCGAGGAGCTCAAGAAACTCGAGCGTGGACTCGACTGCGCCATCGCGGTAGTAGTAGATCCCGAGGTCATCACCAAGAGACTCTCCTCTCGCCGCTGCTGCAAGGAGTGCGGCTACATCGGCTCTGTTGCCAATGAGAGTTGCCCTAAGTGTGATGGCGAGATGTATCAGCGCGACGATGACAGGGAGGAAGCGATCCGCAACAGGCTTGACGTCTATGAGAAGTCCACTGCACCGCTGATCGACTATTACCGTGGGGCCAATCTTCTCGCGGAAATTGATGGAGATAAGGATCCGGAACAGGTTTATTCTGATATCAAACAGGCGATAGGCCTCTAAACCTGCAAGAAAATGACAGCCGGTCTACGGGGCTCGGATCCTCATTGCGATCTGGGCCCTGTTTTCATGTTCGCCCCTGACTGGGCCCGCAGCGCAAGTTGGGATGGCTACCGGGAGGATATCTGAGATATGAGCATCATACTCAAGAGCCCTGACCAGATTGAGGCCATGAAGGAAGCCGGCAGGGTGAGCGCCAAGGCGCTCAGGATGGTGGGGGAGATCATCGAACCTGGCATCTCGACGCTAGAACTCGACCACCACGCAGAGGCGATCATCAGACTCGAGGGTGGGATTCCAGCGTTCAAGGGCTATGGCGGCTTTCCCGGTTCTATATGTTCATCGGTCAACGACATGATTGTCCATGGCATCCCCAGGAAGGATTTCATCCTCAAGGAGGGCGACATCGTCTCGATCGATACCGGCGCGATCATCGATGGTTGGGTGGGAGACAACGCTTGCACCTTCGCCTGCGGAAAGATCGACGAGAAGGTCCAGAGGCTCCTCGAGGTTACGGAGGAGTCCATGTGGGCCGGTATCGACAAGGCCAGAGCCGGGCTGCATCTAGGCGACATCGGCCATGCCGTGCAAACCGTTGCCGAGTCAGCCGGGTTTAAGGTCGTAAGAGACTACGTAGGCCACGGGGTCGGAAGGAACATGCACGAGGATCCTAACGTCCCCAACTACGGCAAAGCCGGCACAGGGGTGCTCCTCAAGGAGGGGATGGTGTTAGCCATCGAGCCCATGATCAACATGAAGTCCCACAGGTACAGGCTGTGTGCCGACGGATGGGGAGTAAAGACCAAAGACGGGATGCCATCCGCGCATTTCGAGAGGACCGTGGCTATTACGTCAGATGGCCCGCTGGTGCTGACTAAGGAGTAGCGCACTAGGGCACGCGCCCGGGCGGAGGAGGAGATGGGGGGATACCCTATATGAGCAGGAAGATGACAATAGCGGAGAAGATCCTGTGCGCGCACAGTGATCGTGAGGAGCTGGCCCCGGGGCAGTTGGTCGAGTGTGATGTCGACATCGTTCTCGCCAACGACATCACCGCACCCATCGCGATCAGGGAGTTCAACAGGCTCGACCACGACGCCGTGTTCGACAAGGATAGAATCTGCCTCGTCGGGGACCACTACTGCCCCAACAAGGATATCAAGAGCGCGATACAGGCCAAAGATATGCGCGAGTTTGCCAAGCGCTTCAACATCAAGCACTACTATGACGTGGGACGTGCCGGAGTCGAGCACTCGCTGCTCCCTGAGAAGGGCATAGTGGGTGCCGGCGACCTCGTGATCGGCGCCGACTCACACACCTGCACATACGGTGCACTCGGGGCGCTATCGACCGGAATGGGATCCACCGACATCGGAATGGCGTTCGCAACGGGTAAGGCGTGGTTTAAGGTTCCGCAGACCATCAAGGTGATGCTTAACGGTAAGCTGCCTGACAACGTCTACGCCAAGGACGTTATTCTGCACCTCATTGGCATGATTGGGGTCGACGGGGCGCTCTACCAGGCGCTCGAGTTCTACGGGGACGTGGCACACGAACTTGAGCTCGACGACAGGATGACGATCTCGAACATGGCCATCGAGTGCGGCGCCAAGGCCGGCATCTTCCCGGTCGACGACAAGACTCTGGCCTACCTCGACGGACGCTTCGAGCGCGAGCCGAGGGTCTTTACGGCAGACGATGGGGCGGAGTACTCCCGTGTTGTCGAGATCGACTGCTCGTCGCTTCGTCCGACGGTGGCGCTCCCACACCTCCCCTCCAATACCAGGACGGTCGACGAGGTAGTCGACATGCGCATCGACCAGTCCGTCATCGGATCTTGCACTAATGGCCACATCGCCGACATGCGCATCGCAGCCTCCGTTCTCAAGGGACACAAGATCCACCCCGACGTGAGGTGCATCATCATACCCGCCACTCAGGAGATCTTCTCGCAGTGCGTCTCCGAGGGTCTCATGGACATTTTCCTAGAGGCGGACTGCGCGGTTTCTACTCCCACCTGTGGGCCGTGTCTCGGAGGTTACATGGGCGTGCTCGCACCGGGAGAGCGCGCGGTGGCAACCACCAACAGGAACTTCATCGGCCGCATGGGCGACGCCACTTCGGAGGTCATCCTATCGTCGCCCGCGGTCGCGGCAGCATCGGCAATTCTCGGGCGCATCGCATCGCCCGAGGAGATTGACTAGGAGGCTTCAATGGAATTCTCCGGCAGGGCGCACGTGTTTGGTCGCGATGTCGACACGGATGCGATCATAGCCGCAAGGTACCTCAACGTCAGCGATCCGGCGGCTCTCGCCGAGCATTGCATGGAGGACATCGATCCCGATTTCGTCAACAGGGTCAGCGCCGGCGACATCATGGTTGCGGGGGATAACTTCGGATGCGGATCATCCAGGGAGCATGCCCCTATCGCTATCAAGGCGGCGGGTATCTCGGCGGTCGTGGCCAAGAGCTTTGCGAGGATCTTCTACCGCAACTCGATAAACATCGGCCTTCCGATCCTCGAGTGCCCGGAGGCGGTCGACGCTATAAGCGACGGGGACATCGTGAGCATCGATACCGAGTCTGGAACGATCGTCGATGAGACCAAGGATAAGACCTTCAGAGCCGAGCCCTTCCCAGAGTTCATCGTAGAGATCATCGACGGGGGTGGCTTGGTCAACAGGACAAAGAGGATCCTCGAGGAGGGTCGGTAGAAATGGCCGGAAGTGATAAATACACCATCTGCACCCTTCCGGGTGACGGCATCGGGCCTGAGATTATGGAGCAGGCTCTACGCGTCCTTCATAGGATAGGGGAGATCGAGGGGTGTGAGTTCGAGATCCGCACCGAGCTCATCGGTGGGATCGCAATCGACGAGACCGGGTCGCCCTATCCAGAGCAGACCGTTAGGGCCGCAGCGGAATCCGACGCCGTGCTGCTCGCCTCCGTGGGAGGCAAGAAGTGGGATCAGGGCGAGGTGAGACCCGAGCAGGGTCTCCTGGCGCTGCGCAAGTCCATGGGAGCGTACTGCAATCTGCGTCCCATCCGGATCTTCGAACCCCTGATCGACTCCTCCACTCTCAAGCCAGAGGTCGTTCGAGGTGTCGACCTCGTGATCGTGCGCGAGCTCACCGGGGGCATCTACTTTGGTGAGAGGG
>CAYRYP010000047.1:0-11196 GCA_964428485.1 uncultured Coriobacteriaceae bacterium | reverse complement strand
AGACGGTGCTATCCGGCGGGTTGATACGGTCAAACACCCAAACAGGGGCTATACTTTCAATAATGTGCAAAAGGGCTTGCCCAGCACGCAAACGTAGATTAATTGCAGCAGAACATGACAGGGGAACCAGAGTTGCCCACGGGTAAATCCAACAGCAGGTCCGGTGGATCCAAAAGGTCGTCATCGGCATCCAAGAAGAGCTCCAGCTCCAAGCAGCAGAAATCGCGCAGCACTGGAAGTGGGAGGCAACAGTCCAACAAGGGCTCGTCCTCCGCGCAGAAGAGACAGCTCGGTACTCAGAATCAGGAGCAGTTCCGCCAGGGGATTATGAGCTCGCGCATCAAGAACGACCTCATCGGCGTCGTGGTGATTCTCGTTGCGGTGATCCTCATGATCGCGGTCCTCATTCCGGGCGATGCGGTGCTGACGTCTTGGATCGCATCGGCTCTGGGTAACGGGTTCGGGATCGGCTCCGTGCTGCTCCCGATCGAGATCGCGCTGTTTGGGGCGTGCTTCTTCTTCCTCGGAAGGCATGAGATCGTGCTCCCGCGCGTTGCCATCGGCCTCGCCATCATCTTCATCGCCATCATCTCGATCGCAGGTGTGTGTATGCCCGGCGCTGCGGATTCACCCCAGTCGCTGCTCGACGAGAGCGTCGTTGCGTATTACGGCGGCTGGGTTGGCAACGGGATTGCATACGGGCTCCTCGAGCTCGTTGGTTCGATCGTATCCTGGGTGATCCTCATCGCAATGATCGCCGCAGGACTCATTCTCATAGGATTCTCGATCTCGGGAATCATCGACCGCCTGTCCGAGGGTAGGGACAGAAGGTCGCGCCGGATGGAGCTGGAGCTCGAGAACGAGGAGCCAAGCCGCCCCATCTCCCCATATGCCAGAGCGCACATGAGACAGGTCGGGTCCGGGGCGTTCGCCGCAGGCGAGGATGGTGTTACCACCCCTCTCGCCGATGGTGCCACGCAGGTGTGGGCCAAAGATCCCGAGCAGCATATCTCCGATCACACAGTCACTATCGCCGATGATGCCAAGCCTAGTTCTTTCGTGCCGATGACGCAGGTTCTCGGGGGCGGACGACAGCAGTCCGAGGGCGGGCAGGCCACCCAAGTGCTTGGAACTGAGGACGAGGGAGGCTCGTCTGACTCGGCCATGAGCATGCTTGACGGTGAGTGGCAGTCCGAGCAACCAACCACGGTGGGTAGTCTCTCTTTTGAGCCGCTGCCCACGATCGAGACCCTAGATATCCCAGACTTTATAGCCAATGACTACCCAGAGGTGCAGCATTCCGATGCTACCGACAACGTCTCCGACTCCACCGATGTCGCTCAGACCGCGAAAACTGTTGGCGCCACGACAGCTGACGACTCTATAGATGCTGCAGCGGCCGGCGTAATCGCGGGAGCCGCAGCAGCCGGGGCGGCTATTGCTGGGGCAGCATCGCGCTCCGGTGCAAGAGACGAGACGGATTCGCAGGAGCAAGGGGAGCTCAAGAGCAACCAACAGCAAACACGCAAGAAGCAGAAGGAGCCTGAGAGTGACTTCAAACTTCCGAGCTTCAAGATGATCCGCAAGTCGAGCCGTACCCTTAGGAGCAACTCTACGAATGCCGAGCTGGCAGAGCTCGGTGCTAAGCTCCAGGAGACTCTGCACGAGTTCAACATCGACGCTGAAGTTGTCGGCTGGACGCACGGCCCCACCGTCACTCTGTTCAAGGTCTCGCTCGCAAGTGGGGTGCGCGTCAACAAGATAACGGCGCTTGCCGATGACATAGGGCTCGCGTTTGCCTCGCAGTCGGTGCGCATCTTCTCGCCAATTGCAGGGACGAGCCTTGTGGGAATCGAGATCCCCAACGACGCGCGCGACAACGTCCTTCTAGGCGATGTGCTTCCCCCGGCGGGCGAAAAGCCGCTGCTGCTGGCCATCGGAAAGGACGTCGAGGGAAATTCGATCACGGCCGATCTCGCCAAGATGCCGCACCTGTTGATAGGTGGAACCACCGGATCGGGAAAGTCCGTCGCCATCAACTCGATGATAATGTCCGTGCTCATGCGCGCCACGCCGGAAGAGGTACGCATGATCCTGGTGGACCCGAAACGCGTGGAGCTCTCGCTCTACAATGACATTCCGCACCTGTTCGTGCCCGTCGTCACGGACCCGCACAAGGCCGCCTCGACGCTGGCATGGGCCGTGACCGAGATGGACCGCAGGCTCAAGCTCTTCGAGGAGGTCGGCGCGCGCAACCTGTCGCAGTATACGAAGCTCCGCGCCCAGCACAACGCCGAGGTGGCGAGGCGCGCGCGCATACGTGAGGAGTCGAGGACTAGGTTTGAGGAGGAGCTACAGCGCCGCCGTGACGAGATGGAGTTGCAGGAGGTCCTTGCGGCAGACGGATGGAGCGACGACGGCTCGGATGAAGAGGACGCCGGTCAGACCGATGGGGACGTGCCCGCAGACGAAGGCGCCCTTGGGGAAGAGCCCGTGTGGACCGACCCGTTCGAGGGTGACGACTTCGACGACGAGGACTGGGAGGGCATCCCGTCGATCATGATCGTCATCGACGAGCTGAGCGATCTGATGATGGTCGCGGGCAAGGAGGTAGAGACCTCGATATGTCGCATCGCCCAGCTCGCCCGTGCCGCAGGGATCCATTTGATCGTGGCGACCCAGCGACCCTCAGCTAACGTCATCACCGGCCTCATAAAGGCCAACATCACCAATAGGATCGCTTTCAACGTGGCCTCGGGAACCGACTCCAGGGTCATCCTCGACACCACCGGAGCCGAGCATCTGGTGGGGCTCGGCGACATGCTGTTTAGCAAGCCCGAGTACGGTAAGCCGCTGCGCATCCAGGGCTGCTTCGTGGGCGAGGACGAGATCAACGATGTCTGCAACTTCCTAAAGTCGCAGGGAAGCCCCGACTACCACAACGACATCTTCTCCTCCCAGGCGGTTCACGTGCTCGAGGGCGGATCTACTGGCGCAGGGGACTCCTCCGGCGACGACGCCCTGGTCTGGGAGGCTGCGGAGATCGTGGTGGGATCCCAGCTCGGCTCGACCTCCGCGCTGCAGCGCAGACTCAAGGTCGGCTATGCGCGCGCGGGCCGCATCATGGACATGCTAGAGGACAGGGGCATCGTGGGACCAGCCAACGGCAGCAAGCCGCGCGATGTCTACATCGACGACCTGGTCGAGCTCGAGAACGTCAGAAGCATGTGGGAAAACGGCATGCTGTAGCAGCTCTGATTTTCGCTCGTTTCCGAAAATCCAGGGGTTCCCGGTTGACACACAACAATCCTAGCCTCCAGCCATTTGCATTCTGACCGGGACTTATTCATAGATTGAACACTATATAGGGGGTGTTTCAGAAGTGCTTTCGGGGTTAGAATAGTTTCCGACTGCAATCGCACGCCGCATTCTTGTTTCGGAGAGCACTAGATGCCTGATTTTGACTATGGTGAGGAGCTAGCTGCTGCGCGTAGACGCGCCGGCCTTACTTTGCAGCAGGTATCCGATGCCATAAGGATCAGGACGCATGTGCTTCGCGCTCTCGAGATGAGCGATTTCGAAAACATGCCCGCCAAAGCCTTTGCCCGAAGCCAAGTGAGCGCCTATGCTCGTTTTCTTGGGTTGGATCCGGCGGAGATGACGAGTCAATTCCTCAAGAAGTATAACGAGTTCGAGAACGCCACTGGGACGGCGAGCTTCATCTCCGACCGCCAGGCGTCATCGAGCAGCAGGACTTACAACCGCTACCGCTCACACTTGGGCGAGGAGGCCAAGGCACAACCAGGGTTCCGTCGCGATCACATCAAGAGGCGCCGGGCGGACGAGGCCTTCGAGAAGTCCTTCAGAGATGATGCGGAGATGGTCGATCAGCCCTATCGCTCGCGTAGCGAGCGCCGCGCTGATGCGGATCGCATCGACCGCAGACGCACCGCGAGAACCCGCTCGGATTTCAATGCCAAAGGAAGCGAAAGTCGCAGCAGTCGCGATCGGGTCCGGCAGCCGGTTCGCGCCATGGGCGGAAGCCGCAGGATGACTGATGGACGAATCGGGTCGAGCGGTTTTAGACCCTCCAGAAGAGGGTCTTCCAAGAAGCGGTTGATAATCATCATCGCCATCATCGTGATCCTGATCATCATTATCGCATCGGCTATGAGCTGCTCGGCGTCCGCCTCCAGCTCCGACGATACCGCCGCCAACCAGTCCACCAACACCGTACAGGTAACCGGTGGTTCCAACTCTAGCTCCAATGTCTTGTCTGACGAGTCAACCGACGCGCTCACCTCGATGCCTGACGACGTCACCCTGGTGGCCACCTCGTTCACCTTCTACATCGACGTCGCTTCCGACTCGTCGAGCTGGGTGCAGGTTACCACCGACGACACCACTCCGATAGCCGAGGTGGTCTCCGGACCCCAACAACTGTCGTATACTGCGACACAGACAGCATCGATTGAGGTTGGCAACGTATCCGCCGTGACCGTTTCCATCAACGGCCAGACGGTGGATCTAGATACGAATGACAACGGCTTGGGAACCCTTACGCTCGTGCTGGAGGATGGACAGGTAGTGCGCAGCACGGATCAGTCCACGTAGGGAGTCGGTCGAGGTAGACCGAACATGGCCAAGCCATCGGGGGATATCAATTGCAAGAGAACATAATCGTTCGCGGGGCGAGGGAGCACAACCTCAAGGACGTTAACGTCGAGATTCCCCGCGACAAGCTGGTGGTTCTGACCGGTCTTTCAGGTTCAGGCAAATCTTCGCTCGCGTTTGACACGATATACGCGGAGGGCCAGCGTCGATACGTCGAGTCGCTTTCGTCGTACGCACGCCAGTTCCTAGGGCAGAAGGAGAAGCCGGATCTCGATTCGATAACGGGTCTGTCGCCGGCCGTCTCAATCGATCAGAAGACCACGAGTCGAAACCCGCGCTCTACCGTTGGCACCGTCACCGAGATCTACGACTATCTCAGGCTGCTGTTTGCGAGGATCGGAATCCCACACTGTCCGATCTGCGGGCGAAAGATCATGAGGCAGACGGTGGACCAGGTCGCGGATTCGGTTATGGAGCAGGCCGCGGCCAGCGGGGAGAAGGCGAGGATCATCGTGCTCGCTCCTGTGGTTAAGGGCCGCAAGGGCGAGTACGTCAAGCTCTTCGCCGACCTGCGCGCCCAGGGTTTTACCCGCGTGCGCGTCGATGGCGAGATAAGGGAGCTGGCCGAGGAGATCTCGCTCAACAAGAAGGTCAAGCACAACATCGACGTGGTCACGGACAGGATCGTGATAAAACCCGGCATCGAGACCCGTCTGGTGGAGGCGATCGAGAACGCAACCGTGCTCTCGGAGGGCACGGTGCAGGTGCAGTTCCTCGGCAGGGGTCGGGCGGCCGACCGTGAGGAGACCTACTCGCTGGCTCTGGCCTGCCCCGAGCACGGTTTCTCCATCGACGAGCTAAACCCGCGCGACTTCTCGTTTAACGCACCCTACGGCGCATGCCCCGATTGCACCGGGATCGGTTTCAAGCACGAGATCGACCCCGATCTCATCGTCCCCGACGACAAACTGTCGCTGTCCGAGGGCGCGTGTGTGGCGCTCTCCATGCGTTCGAACTACGTGCCCCAGATCCTCAACGCGGTAGCCGAGCATCTAGGGGTCAGCATCGATACACCGTTTCGCGACTACCCGCGCAAGGTCCGCGATGCGTTCATGTACGGGGTCGATGAGCGCGTGATGGTGCATTACCACACCCGCGACGGCCGCGACACCCATTGGACGTTCAAGTTCGACGGACTGGTGGCTATGGTGACCGAGAAGTACGAAAGCTCCGAGAGCGAGAGCGCGAGGGCTAAGTACGAGGATTATTTCGCCACCATCCCGTGCCCGTCGTGCCATGGGACCAGGCTCAAGCCCTCGATCCTGGCGGTCACGGTGGGTGGCAGGAACATCCACGAGGTCACCCAGATGACAGCCGTCGAGTCGTTCGAGTTTTTCTCCACCCTAGAGCTGCATGGAAACGAGCTTCTGATCGCGAAGCGCATAGTCAAGGAGATCCTGGAGAGACTGAGGTTTTTGGTGGACGTGGGACTCGAGTACCTCACGCTCGACAGGGTGACCGCAACGCTCTCGGGTGGTGAGGCGCAGCGCATCAGGCTCGCCACACAGATCGGCGCCGGGCTGATGGGGGTGCTCTACGTGCTCGATGAGCCCTCGATAGGCATTCACCAGCGCGATAACGCCAGGCTCCTTGAGACTCTCAAGCGCCTCCGCGATCTCGGCAACACCGTGATTGTGGTGGAGCATGACGAGGACACGATTCGTGCGGCCGACTATGTGATCGATATGGGCCCGGGTGCGGGTGAGAACGGCGGCTACGTGGTGGCCCAGGGAACTCCAGCCGAGATAGAGGCCTGCGAGGAGTCGATCACCGGCGCGTACCTGTCGGGGCGCAAGTGCATACCGGTTCCCGAGAAGCGTCGCAATCCCCGCCGCGGGGCCATCCAGCTCACCGGTGCGTCCGAGAACAACCTCAAAAACATCAGCATCAAGATACCCATAGGCACGCTCACGCTCGTAACCGGTGTCAGCGGATCGGGCAAGTCGTCCCTTATCACCGACACCCTCTCGCCGCTTCTCGCCAACAAGATCAACCATGCGCGCAGGCGCGTCGGGAAGTATCGCTCTGTCAAGGGAGTGGAGCTCATCGACAAGGTCATCGACATCGACCAGTCTCCGATTGGGCGTACGCCGCGCTCCAACCCGGCCACCTACATTGGACTCTGGGACGACATCAGGCAGCTCTTCGCCTCCACCCCGGAGTCGAAGGTGCGCGGCTACAACGCGGGGCGGTTCTCGTTCAACGTGTCCGGCGGCCGCTGCGAGGCGTGCAAGGGCGACGGGCAGCTCAGGATCGAGATGCACTTCCTGCCCGACATCTACGTCCCGTGCGAGGTGTGCCACGGAGCCCGCTACAACCGGGAGACGTTGCAGATCACCTACAAGGGAAAGAATGTCGCCGACGTGCTGGATATGACGGTGGAGACAGCGCTTGGTTTCTTCGAGTACATCCCGCAGATTCGCAACAAGCTCCAGACCATGTATGACGTGGGGCTGGGCTACATGCGCCTGGGGCAGCCGGCCACAACCCTTTCGGGCGGTGAGGCGCAGCGCGTTAAGCTCGCCAGCGAGCTGCGCAGACGCTCGACCGGTAAGACCCTCTACGTGCTCGACGAGCCTACCACGGGGTTGCACTTTGACGATGTGAGGCAGCTTTTGGAGGTGCTTCAGCGCCTGGTGGACCGTGGCAACACCGTGGTGGTGATCGAGCACAATCCCGACATCATCAAGTGCGCCGACCGTATCATAGATCTCGGTCCCGAGGGCGGAAGCGGCGGCGGAACTGTTGTCGCATACGGAACGCCGGAGGAGGTAGCCAACTGCCCGGAGAGCTACACTGGGCGCTTCCTCAGGGGGCTTTTGGGAATGGATTAGGGCCGCGGCGGCGCAATGCCGCAGCGGCGCAGACGGGGGCGGAACACCGCATCCCGGGGAAGCGGGGAGAGACGATGCTCAAAAACGACTACATCCTCCAGATGATCGTGGAGCTGGGAACGACCATACGAAAGGTGCTGGGCCTTCCGGCGATCAACAGGAGGGATCACTACGGCAGCATCGAGGAGGCCGTGGGCGAGGCCGTGGGCATCGATCCGTCCCTGTTCTTCTCCCTAGAGCCGGAGTCCGCTGCGACGTTGATGAACATGGGTGACGTGGACAAGAAGCTGGCGACCTACGTCTCGCACGCGATACTGCTGATGTCGCGCATGATGGAGGCCGACGGGGACATGTCGAGGGCCCAGCTCAGGCGCGAGCAGGCGTTCGCGATAGCGTCGGCCTTCGAGGTGGATCTGCCGGATTCCAATGCCCCCATCGAGGAGATCGCAAACGTTTTCCCTGAATAGAAGCTGATTCCGGCGACCGAAGGATGGCACATCGGACGCGGAATGCCCGCCGACAGCCGCCAGTGTGGCTCCGTCCTTCGGTATCATCGGAACCGTGGAACTGTTGATCCGGGCACCCCTTTGCTTCGGGCCCGGGTGAGCGAGAGAAGTTTTCAATATGGGCGCTTCGGTGGTCTCCGACGCCCGGGAAGGTCGTATCGAATGGATCCCTTGTTTGCTCTCGGTATGATCATACTCATAGTGATAGTTGTGGCCGTGGTGCTGACGGTCCTTAAAAGGGTCAAGATGGCGCGCGACCCCGAATACGCCGCACAGGTGAATAAGAAGCGCGCGGCAAAGGAGCTCGAGCGCCAGAAGCGCAAGATGGAGAGGGCGCAGCTAAAGATCAAGAGGGCCAAGTACGAGGAGGCGATCGCCCCCGCCAAGCACGACCTTCTCAGGGCCAAACAGGATTACAACTCCCGCGTCGAGCGTCGTGAGGACGACCTCCACAGGGCCATCAAGGACCACGATAAGGCTATTCGCGATCAGGAGAAGCTCATCAGCGAGATCGAGAAGAAGTACAGTCAATATCTCGAGTCGGTTGGAAACGTCAAGCTCTTCCTCGACAGGATAGCGATTCTTGATGAGGTGGTGGCGATGAACAGCACGATGTTCGCCGAGATCCGCCTCGGTGACGACCTGCTCACCTACGGTGGCAGATACCCGGAGTTCTTCTTCGAGGAGGATCCGGAGGCAGGCGCGATCAATGGCCCCGGCACCCTCATCGGAGGTATCGGCGCACCTTCCAGTCCGTGGCCCGTGGCCGTGGATCCGAGATTCCACTACCTGTTCGTGTACGGTTCGGCGCTTGAGTACGGTGGGCGGCAGATCAACATATGCATCCCACTCGATGACAAGGTGCGTGGAGATGGGGAGAAGTTCGCGTTCCAGTTCAACCAGACCGCCGAACGTGCGGAGACCACTGACCGTAGGCGCGCTAGGGAGCTGGAGGAGGCCAGGGCGAGGCTCGATGAGATTCGTTCCGACACGAGGGGAATCGAAGACCTCAAGCTCGCGGTAGAACGCGAGAAGGAGAACCGGGGTGACATCGAGGTGGCGCAGCGCAAGCTGGAAGAGGCCGAGATGCGCGCCCAGGAGGAGCTCGATTTCCGTCCCTAGGATTGCCACGACTTGTTTGGGCAAAAAACCAAGCTGAAGGTTCCAGTGTGTTAAAATCTTACAGCGTTGCACGGCCGGCCGGCCGGATCGTGTGACACTGTAACGAACCCAAACAAGAAGGACGATTTGGGTGCTATAGCTCGTGGTGGCAGAAAGAAAGGCAAGAAATGGCAAGAGGCAGGGTTAAGTGGTTCAATCCGGACAAGGGATACGGCTTCATTTCTCGTGAGGATGGTGACGATCTGTTCGTCCATTACTCCGAGATCCAGTGCGAGGGCTTCAAGACCCTCGACGAGGATGCTGAGGTCGAGTTCGATATCACCACCGGGCAGAACGGAAAGCTCCAGGCAAGCAACGTTCGCAAGCTCTAATCCGGATAGACGAAATAGACCCAACGAAAGGGCCCGTCAAAAGATGGGTCCTTTTTAAATGCCAGCAGGGAGATGCTGACAGAATCGGGGCTATAGGCCCAGGTTCGCTTTTCGCGGGATGCTGGCGTTTTCAAGCCCCAGATGCGGTACGCTCGTGTTTCGACAGACGGGAGCTTTTCGATGAAGATCGTTTTGCATGCATGCTGCGGGCCATGTTCCACGGTCCCGCTCTCCGACTACCTTGAGGAGGGCCACGAGGTGTGCATCTACTTCGCCAACTCCAACATCCATCCCGAGTCGGAGTACCTGCGCCGCCGTGACACCATCGCGCGCTTTGCCGAGGAGATTGGCGTGGAGTTCGTGGAGGGGCCTTACAGCATCAACAGGTGGATGGACGCCATCGGGGAGTGCAGAGGCTACGGAGTGGAGCGCTGCTCGAGATGCTATCGTCTACGCTTCGAGGAGACCGCCGAGTTTGCGGAGGGCCGCGGGGCGGACGCCATGGCTACCTCATTGACGATCAGCCCCTACCAGTTCGCAGACGCTATCAACGTTGAGCTGATTAAGGCTGCAGAGGGGCATGGACTTGCAGCGCTTACCGCCGATTACCGGCAGAGGTACTCGGAGTCGGTCCAAAGATCGCGCGATGCAGGTATGTATCGCCAAAACTACTGCGGGTGCATGTACTCCCTGGTGGAGGCCCAGGAGCAGAGGAACGAGGCACGTGCTGCGCGCAAGGCGGCTAAGGTTGCGAAGAGGGCCGCGAGGGGAGCGGACAATGCTGACTGACGATTTCGACTACGACCTCCCGGAGGAGTTGATTGCCCAGGCTCCGGTACAGCCTAGGGACGGGTGTCGCCTTCTGGTTCTCGGTCGCAAGAGTGGAACGGTCGAGCACCGCGTATTTCGCGACATCATCGACTATCTTGAGCCGGGTGATTTGCTGGTGGCCAACGAGACCAGGGTCCTGCCCGCAAGACTGCTCGGGCGCAAGGCGGGAAGTGGCGGTCAGGCCGAGGTGCTGCTACTCAAACAACTCGTCCCCGATTTCGGTGACGGGCGCGCGGAGTGGGAGGGGCTGGTGAAGCCCGGCAAGCGTCTCAAACCGGGAGCTGTCGTCGAGTTCTTCGCGGCCTCAGATCTACAAGGTTGCCCCGGCGACCCTGTAGAACCTGCTCCTGGAGCAAAGCCGGTGCTCGAAGCCGAGATCCTCGACTGGGTCGAGGGCGATACGCGCGGCGCCAGGCGCATCGAGATTCGCTCGAGGTCGGGAGGCACGCTCGACGAGGCCATCCACATGGTCGGGCGCGCACCGCTGCCGCCGTATATACACAGCTACCAAGGGGATCCCGAGCTCTACCAAACCGTCTACTCCCACAGGGAGAGCTCGGCTGCGGCACCTACCGCCGGGCTGCACTTCACCAACGATCTGCTAGATAGGATCAGGTCCAAGGGAGTGGGGTTTGCGACTGTCGAGCTGGAGATCGGGCTGGATACATTTCGCGCGGTTACTACCGAGCGCGCCGAGGACCACGAGATGCACTCCGAGGTCTACCACATCTCGCAGCAGACCGTCGATGCAATCGAGCGCACCCACGAGGCCGGTCATCGTGTGATAGCGGTCGGCACCACCTCGATGCGCTCGCTCGAGAGCGCATGGGATGGGGAGCTGGGGCGTCTTCGCGCACG
>CAYRYP010000046.1:8159-11653 GCA_964428485.1 uncultured Coriobacteriaceae bacterium | reverse complement strand
TGTGCGACATCGAATTTACCATCGAGCAGGGCAAGCTCTGGATGCTTCAGACCCGTGTGGGCAAGCGCACCGCCGCCGCCGCGATCGCCATCGCGATCCAGATGGTCGACGAGGGTCTGATCACCCGCGAGGAGGCTGTGATGCGCATCGATCCTGCGCAGCTCGACCAGCTCCTGCACCCGCAGTTCGACGCCAACGCCAAGTACGATGTCTTGGCCACCGGCCTCAATGCTAGTCCGGGCGCCGCTGTGGGCGAGGCGGTCTTCTCCGCCGAGGATGCCGTCAAGGTCGCCGAGGATGGCCGTAAGTGCGTGCTGATCCGTTGGGAGACCACTCCCGACGATCTCGCCGGAATGGTCGCGGCTGAGGGAATCCTCACCAGCCATGGCGGCAAGACCTCCCATGCGGCGGTCATCGCTCGCGGAATGGGCACCCCCTGCGTCTGCGGTGCGGACGCACTCAAGATCGATGCCGAGAAGAAGCAGGCCGAGGTTAGCGGAACCGACATCGTCATCAAAGAGGGCGACATGATTTCCATTGACGGCACCACCGGCTCGGTCGTCCTCGGTGCTGTGCCGCTGGCTCCAGCTGAGCTCTCTGAGGATCTCGACAAGGCCCTTGAGTGGGCAGATGAGTTCCGCGCCCTCGGGGTTCGCGCCAACGCCGACAACCCGGCAGACGCCCAGCTCTCCCGTGAGTTTGGCGCGCAGGGCATCGGGCTGTGCCGTACCGAGCACATGTTCCTGGGCGATCGCAAGTCGATCATCCAGTCGTTCATCCTCACCGAAGACCCTGCGGTCAAGGAGAAGGCGCTCTCCGACCTGCTGTCCGCTCAGACCGAGGACTTCCTGGGAATGTTCCGCGCGATGGACGGGCTGCCAGTGGTCGTAAGGCTACTCGACCCGCCGCTGCACGAGTTCCTCGATGATCCGCGCGCCCTTGAGGTTGAGATCACCAGGCTCGAGTGCACCGGTGGCGACAAGGACGAGATCGCCACGAAGCGCCAGCTCCTCGAGCAGATCGATGCGATGTCCGAGGCCAACCCGATGCTTGGACTGCGCGGGTGCCGTCTCGCCATCCTCTATCCGGAGCTTCCTGCGATGCAGACCAGGGCAATCGCCACCGCGATGGCCCAGCTCAAGAAGGAGGGCCTGAACCCCGAGCCCGAGATCATGATCCCGCTGGTCTCTGTGGTAAGCGAGCTCGAGATCCTTCGCGAGGAGGTCGAGGAGGTCGTCAAGCAGGTTGCCGAGGAGAACGGTGTGGAGCTGGAGATCCCGATCGGAACGATGATCGAGCTGCCCCGTGCTGCTGTCACCGCCGACGAAATCGGCAAGAAGGCCGACTTCTTCAGCTTCGGAACCAACGACCTCACCCAGACCTCCTTCGGGTTCTCGCGTGATGACGTGGAGTCCAAGTTCATCCCCCGCTATCTGTCCCGCAAGATCCTTCCGGTCAACCCCTTCGAGACTGTGGACTCCGGCGTCGCCAAGCTGGTTAAGATGGGCAGCGAGCTGGGCAGGCAGGCAAATTCCGACATCACGCTAGGCATCTGCGGAGAGCACGGTGGCGATCCCGACTCCGTGAAGATCTTCCACAAGATCGGGCTCGACTACGTCTCCTGCTCGCCATACAGGGTGCCGCTGGCCAGGCTCGCTGCAGCTCAGGCGGCGCTCGCCGACAAGGCTATGGTCTCCGATAACCGTTAGGATCTCCAATTCCGGCGAGTCTTCCGGGTAAGAAACTGCATCATCGAGGGGGCTTCCCGTCTTTAGGGTTGCCCCCTCGATGCGATAAGAGCCATATCGAGGTCTCCAGGGAGGCTGTGTAAGGGAGGGAATATGGTCCGTCGCGAGGACACCGAGAGGCTCGAGGATCTTACTCTCTCGCCGTTTGCCGCAAGGTCTGCCAAAAGCCGTGGAAGAGCGCGCGAGGAGGAACCCGACCCGCTTCGCACCGCCTTCCAACGCGACCGTGACAGGATCCTGCACTGTAAGTCGTTTCGGCGCCTCTCACACAAAACGCAGGTCTTCATCGGCGTCCAAGGAGACCATTACAGGACCAGACTCACCCACACGCTCGAAGTTCAGCAGATCTCCCGGACCATCGCTCGCGCCCTCGGCCTCAACGAGGATCTGACCGAGGCGATCGCGCTTGGCCACGATCTCGGGCACACCCCTTTCGGCCACACGGGCGAGGGGGCGTTGCAGCAGGTCCTTCGATCCTACGGGGCCAGCCACCCCGGCCATCCGGAGATGAGTTTTCACCATAACGTGCAGTCGCTTCGCGTGGTGGATGTCATAGAGAAGGACGGCAGGGGGCTTAACCTCACGGAGGAAGTCCGTGACGGCATTCTGCACCACACCGGCAAGGAGCGTGCGTTCACGCTCGAGGGCCAGGTGGTCGCGATCGCGGACAGGATTGCCTATGTGAATCACGATATCGACGACTCCATTCGCGCGGGGATTATCTCGAGGAGTGATCTTCCCGCAGATGCCTGCGCGATAGTGGGCAACACCCATTCGGAGCGCATCACCACGATGGTCAACGCAATGGTGTCGGCATCCGATGGCAAGTCCGAGATCACTATGGAGCAGGAAGTCTACGACGCGATGATGGATCTTAGGCGCTTCCTGTTCAGCAACGTCTATGAGAACTCTGCTGCAAAGGACGAGGAGCCGAAGGCCAGGCGTCTCGTAGCCCTGCTCTTCGAGCACTATCTCGGGCATATGGATGAGGTTCCCGAAGAGTACCGCAGGATATCAGGTGGAAACGACGTTACGGCCGTTATCGACTACATCGCTTGTATGACCGATCGCTATGCCTCTACGTGCTTCGAGAGGCTGTTCATCCCAACGAACTGGAGGGAATGATCCCAGCAGACGACGAGCTTAACTGGCACCGGATATGACTCCGGCGCGTACGAGTGTGCTTAAAGCTCGTAATCGTAGGCCAGAAACGACTCCGTCTGGTCGGAGAGGCTAATGGTAAGACCTATCCGGTCCATATCCATATCGTAGTCTTCGAGGGCCTCAGCGCTCTCAAAGTCGATCAGCACCAGGAGGTCGGCGTTCGCCGGGTCGAGCGAGCCGGAGGAGGAGTTGATTGTGCAGGACGCGATGCCGTCATGCCCATCGACGATCTTCTCGAGCGCGGCAGTGATCTCCTCGAGCCGTTCGGCTCTCGACTTGCCGTCGTAAAACTCCACGATTTTGACCATCTCGATATGCCTGAGCACTTTGGCTCCTCCAATCACCGTTTGCAAGGGGCGCTTGCCCCGCTAGTTTCCACTCGCATGCGAAAGTGCATGTTCAAACATCGTAGCAGTTCGCCCGCTTCTCGGTAAAACGGCGGGTGCGGCGCGGTGTCATATAACAGGAGAACGAGGACGAGGGGCCTTATATCCCCATACCTAAAGCAGGGGCTTTACAGCACGTATGGTAAGGTAGGGCGCATGTAGATACCGGGTTGCGGCTTTGCTGGCGCTCGGCGCC
>CAYRYP010000046.1:0-8059 GCA_964428485.1 uncultured Coriobacteriaceae bacterium | reverse complement strand
GCGCCCCGTCCCGGTTTTGACGCTTAGGCGGCTGGCAAACTCGTTTAGCGATAAATGCTGGGATTATATAGACAAACGGCTATACTAAGCGATTGCTTCTCAAATTTTGCGTTCTGAGAGTCATCTTAAAAGAACAGGAATGATGAAAATGGATATTATTCGTGCAATCGAGCAGCAGCAGATGCGCGAGGACCTGCCCAAGGTTCAGGTCGGCGATAACGTTAAGGTCCACTACAGGATCACCGAGGGCAACCGTGAGAGGATCCAGGTTTTCCAGGGCGATGTCATCCGCATGTCCGGTGGGATGAACCGCGAGACTTTCACCGTCAGGAAGATTTCCTTCTCCGTTGGTGTCGAGAGGACCTTTCCGCTGCACTCTCCCAAGATCGACAAGATCGAGGTCGTTCGTCACGGCCGTGTCCGCCGCGCTAAGCTCTACTATCTGCGCAACAGGGTCGGCAAGGCTACTCGTCTGCGCGAGAAGGGCTTCTAGGATTTTGGAGCGCATCCTCGATGAGGATGCGCACGAAGGCAGCTCAGTTGCCGCTGCGGCGACGGTTTGCCAATACCACAATCGCTACTTGCGACCCAGTCTCCATACTTGGTGGCTGGGTTGTTTGTTTTTTGCGGATGTTGAAGGGGTGCGCTCATATGGGCAACACCAGAAACGTCAGGGACATAGTCGAGCAGCTGAAGATCGCCGACAGGGCGCAGTTCGACGAGCTCGTCTCCGAGTATGGGGGCGACCCGAGGGCTGGCGTGCAGCGCGCGATCAAGTCCGCGCGCAAGAGGCTCGATGCCCGAGATGCCGAGATCGTCCGGGTCGAGGAGATGTATTCAGTCATGAGGGAGGCCGGCGACGACGCCATCGTAGCGGGTGTCGACGAAGTCGGGCGCGGATCCATCGCTGGGCCCCTGACCGTTGCCGCGGTGGTGCTTCCCAACAAACCCATAATCGAGGGGCTGAACGACTCCAAGAAGCTCTCTGCGGAGAGGCGCGAGGAGCTTGCGCGCGAGATTGGCACAAGGGCGCTCGGCGTAGGCATCGCACATATCCAGCCCCAAGAGATCGACTCCGACGGCATCTCTCTTTGCCTTCGGCGCGCCATGGTCTCCGCGCTCGATGCGCTCGACATGGATCTCGATCTCGTACTGATAGACGGCAACCCCGTCCATGTTCACCCCGCCGAGCGATGCATCGTGAAGGGCGACTCCAAGGTCGCCTGCATATCAGCCGCATCCATAGTCGCGAAGGTCACGCGTGATGAGCTGATGAGGCGCGCCGACTCCAAGTACCCAGGATACGGTTTCGCCGACAACAAGGGATACGGCTCAGAGGCCCATATCGAGGCCATCAAGCGGCTCGGTCTCAGCGACTTTCACCGCAAGACCTTCTGCACTTCGTTTCTGCAGGAGAGCCTTTTCTAACCCTCGTTTTGCATCTGTTTTGCGCGTTCGTTCTTGGAAGTGGGCTGGATCCGGTTTGCGCTTGGTTCGGATATAGCTTGGACTTGGTTCGGCCCCGGTTTAGAGACCCTCGGTCTTTCGTTTAGATTCCCCCGCCATCCTCTATCACGAAGATATCAAAGCGTGACAGGAGGAGAAAATGCACGATTCCGATGGTTTCGAGGTCGGAATGGAACCCCGTTGCGTTCAAACATGCGATGACGCACATCTTACTGGGAGAAAGCTGGGGGCCAAGGGCGAGGATGCTGCGTGTCGGTATCTCTCCCATAAGGACTACCTAATACTCGACAGGAACTGGAGATGCCAGTTCGGTGAGGTCGACATCGTTGCGATGGACGGTGATGACCTTGTGTTTGTGGAGGTCAAGACTAGATCCGGCTACGCGTCGGGCTTTCCAGAGGAGGCCGTGACGTCCGAGAAAAGGCGCAGGTATGAGGGGATAGCCCTTGCGTATCTCGCCGAGCATCCATCTATACGTTCTGTCTCGCTGCGCTTCGATGTGATGTCCATAACAATGGTGGGTAATCACCGCGCCGTGCTCAGGCACCATCAGGATGCCTTTGGACGGGGTGACTGAGTTGGACAGGCAGTACTTCGTCGACAGCGCCACGATCCGGGGCATAGAGGCCATGCCGGTGAGCGTGGAGGTCAGCGTCGGGTCGGGGCTGCCCGGGATCACGATCGTTGGATTGCCTGACTCCACGGTTCAGGAGGCCAGGCTCCGGGTTCGCTCGGCGATAAAGGCCTGCGGGTTCAAAGTTCCCCCTACCGCCGTGGTAGTCAACCTCTCCCCCAGCTCGCTGAGGAAGACCGGCTCTGGGCTGGATCTGCCGATAGCCGCGGGGATCCTGGCTAGCACAGGGCAGATCGAGCCGGCGGCGCTCGAGGATGTCACTCTGTTCGGTGAGCTCTCTCTCGATGGGAGCGTGCATGGCGTCAAGGGGATGTTCGCCGTGGCGATGATGGTGTCGGAGTCGGGAGGGCATCTGGTCACGGGGCCGACGTCGGAGGATCTCTCGTCGCTTCTGGGAGACGGGCATCGTGTGCTCACCAATCTGGCCGATCTCCGCGATGGGCTTCCTCCTGTTGCAAGACCGATGGAATCCGTTCCAGACAAAAGCCACGAGCACCTCCGCAGACCCTCGTCATGTCCGGAGGACTACTCGGACATCGCCTCGCAGGACATGGCGAAGCGCGCTTTGCAGATAGCAGCCGCAGGTAAACACGCGCTGCTGATGATCGGCCCTCCCGGCTCGGGAAAGACCATGCTTGCAAGGAGACTCGTCTCCATAATGCCCAAGCTGGAGGACGACGAGCGGGTTATGAGTGCGCTCATTCACTCCGTTGCTGGTCTCGAGATCGAGGACATCCTCGCAGGACATCGGCCGTTTCGGGCGCCTCATCACAGCGCGACTGCAGCCGGGCTCCTTGGAGGCGGGAATCCCATGACGCCGGGCGAGGTGTCGCTGAGCCACAACGGGGTTCTTTTCCTAGATGAACTCGCGGAGTTTGGCCCTAGGAAGCTCCAGCTGCTGCGGCAACCCATGGAGGACAGACAGGTGATCCTAGCAAGGGCGGATGGCACCTACAAGTTCCCGGCTGACTTTCTGTTGGTGGGGGCCTCCAACCCGTGTCCTTGCGGGTATATGGGAGATCCGGACAGGGCATGCACGTGCGCACCCGCTGCTGCGACCAACTATCAGTCCAGGCTTGGCGGTCCTTTGATGGACAGGTTCGACATGATGATCCACGTTCGCAGAGTGGACCCCGGTCAGGTGATAGAGACGGGCAGCGGTGTGTCATCAAAGACGCTTCGCGAGGGCGTGATGCGCGCGAGGACGTTTGCCGTGGAGAGGGGCAGGGAGTTCGACTCAATCAACGTCGTCGAGCATGACGACAACGGGTTTTCCACCAGCGGTCGTGACGCGAGGATTGTGGCTGGTTGCAGGCTCGACCAGAAGGCCCGCTCGCATATCGAGCTACTCGCGAATAGAAGACACATGAGCGGCAGGGGAGTGATAAAGGTGCTCTCCGTTGCCAGGACGATCGCCGACATCGGGGAGAGGGACCGTGTCGGTTGTGACGACATTGACGAGGCGATCATGTACAGGGGGCAGGACGCATGAACGTGACAAAGGAGTACAGGCAGGCCAGTGGGACAGGATCGACGAGATGCTTCGGGGACGGCCATCCTAGAACGGATGTACTTCTCGGCTCGGGGCTTTATCCGGAACAGCTGGCGGAGTTCCCGGATCCTCCAAGGGTCTTGAGGGTTTTAGGCAACGTCTCGGCATTGGCGCCCGGGATCGCCATAGTGGGGGCAAGGAAGGCCACACCGTATGGGGAGTCGTGTGCTGAGCGGTTCGGGTCGCTTGCGGCGATGATGGGCATCACCGTGATCTCCGGCGGGGCCATAGGATGCGATCAGGCTGCGCTGCGCGGTGCGCTCTCCGGTGGCGGGAAGGCGGTCACGGTCCTTGGATCCGGTGCCGACGTTGCCTATCCCAAACGCGGGACGACCTCGTTCGAGCTGTCCCTGTCCGGGGGAGGGGCGGTGATCTCCGAGCTTCCCTGGGGTGCACCGCCGCAGAAATGGGCGTTCAAGAAGCGCAACAGGATCATCGCCGGTCTCGCCAGGGCTGTGCTGATAGTGGAGGCTGGCCTTCCCAGCGGAACTTTCTCCACCGCGGATTGCGCCTTGGAAGGGGGACGGGAGGTGATGGTCGTCCCGGGTTCCATCCTGTCCAAACAGTCGGCGGGCTCAAACAGGCTTCTGAGGGAGGGCGCGACTCCGATCATAGATGACGAGACGTTCCTGGATGAGATGGCCAGGTTGTTCCCGGAGAGGTTTTTCGCGGGCAATCCTGTCGAGAGCGAGCCGGATGTATCTCATGGCATGACACAGCCCGTTATGGCGGGCGGCCAGCTGGACGCCACCTTCATGCTTGTCATGGATGCCGTCGCGGCCTCCCCGATGACTCCGGATGAGCTGGCCTCCTTCTGTGGACTGCCGGTGCTGCAGGTTATCAAGGTGCTATCATCCTTGGAAACGATGGGGGCCGTATGCCGCTACCCCGACGGGAGGTTTGGGGTCGATCCGCGCAGCATGCGATGAACGGAGGTCACGTTGCCGACTGAGATCGGTTCCGCAGAATCAGTCACGGTGCTCGGGGGAGGGCTCGCCGGCTCGGAGGCCGCCCTGCAGCTCGCCGCCAGGGGGATGGACGTGACTCTGGTCGAGATGAGGCCGAATCGCATGACCCCCGCCCACTCCACGGGCTACATGGCGGAGCTGGTGTGCTCGAACTCGCTGAAGAGCCTCGATGGCGCTTCCGCCGCAGGGACGTTGAAGTACGAGCTGGCAAGGATGGGCTCGTTTCTGATCAGAGCCGCGCTGGAGTCCAGTGTTCCCGCTGGCAAGGCACTGGCGGTTGACAGGGACCTCTTCTCGTCAAGGATCACCGAGATGATCAACGACAATCCGAGGATCAGGGTGGTGAGTGAGGAGGCGACTCAGATACCCTCTCCTCCTGCGGTGATTGCGACCGGGCCGCTTACATCCGATGTCTTTGCGCGATCCATTCAGGAGGCCCTGGGAACCTCCCTTCTCGCCTTCTACGATGCGGCCGCCCCGATAGTCTCTGCGGACTCCATAGACATGACGAGGGTGTTTGCCCAGTCGCGCTATGGGAAGGGCGGCGGGCAAGATTACCTGAATGCTCCGATGGAGCGCGATCTCTACGAGAGTTTTGTGGAGGAGCTGGTTCACGCCGACAGGACCATACTCCGCGATTTCGAGAGACGGGAGCTCTTCTCTGCATGTCAGCCTGTAGAGGAGATTGCTCGTACAGGTACAGACGCGCTCAGGTTTGGCCCGCTCAAACCGGTCGGGCTCAAAGATCCCGAAACAGGCAGGCGTCCCTGGGCCGTGGTGCAGCTCCGTGCCGAGAATTCGTCTATGGCTGCCTACAACCTGGTGGGCTTCCAGACCAACCTGAGGTTTGCTGAGCAGGAACGCGTGTTCAGGATGATTCCTGGCTTGGAGAACGCGGAGTTCCTGAGATACGGGGTAATGCACAGGAACACCTTCATAGATGCACCCAGGGCACTTGGCCCCACGTTCGACATTCCGGGCAGGCCGGGGATACGTTTTGCGGGCCAGGTGACTGGAACAGAAGGGTACTGTGAGGCGATCGCCTCGGGGCTGTTCGCTGCCATCTTCACATATGCGGAGATCACGGGTGCGAACATCCCGCTTCCCTCGAGGGAAACCCTGTTTGGTGCGTTGGTGGCCTATGCCACGAGCCCTGGGACCGTCTCCTATCAGCCGATGCATGTCAACTACGGGATCGTTCCGCCTCTCGAGAGTAAGCCCAAGGGAAAGCAGGAACGCTATCGCGCCTATGCGAGAAGAGCCAGGAGTGCCGTGGACTCCTACAGGGACGTGTTGGAGGACGCCGGGGTCGTACCCGCCTCGATTCTGGCGGATATTCCGCACCAGATCGCGCATTATCTGGACGACGCCGACGGGGAAGAGAAAAGATGACCGACTCCGAGGGAACTCCCAGGCTCCCCTGGCCTGGTGACGACGAGGTTGTTGAGGGTTTCCTCGAATCTCTGTCGGTCCAGGGCAAATACTCCGATCACACAGTGGACTCGTACAGGAGCGACCTCGAGGATTTCCTCCGCTACATTTCCGACTTGGGCGTGGGTATCCGCGATGTCAGCCACAGGATCGTGCGTGCATATCTGGGCGAGATGTCTTCCTCCGGGTACGCGCGTAGCAGCATCAACAGACGTTTGTCGGCAATCAAATCGCTGTTCACGTGGATGGTGGTGGCCGGCTTCACCGTCGACAATCCGGTCGCGGCGGTCCATGGACCGAAACAGGCGAAGGGGCTACCACGGAGGATGACGGCAGAGCAGATCGCTGCGCTGCTTGGATACTGGAGCGGGGATGATCCGGAATCGCTTCGCAACAGGGCACTCTTCGAGCTCATGTACGCCTCGGGGGCGAGGATCTCTGAGCTCGCGGGACTCAATGTGGGGGATGTCGATCTCTCGCAGATGCAGATCCGAGTCATGGGCAAGGGTTCGAAGGAGCGGATCATCCCGATCCACGAGATGGCCAGGGCGTCGATGTCGGACTACCTCCAGCGTTCAAGGCCGATTCTCGCCATGCGCTCGAAGACGGCGACGGAAAGGCTCTTCCTCTCGAAACGTGGCAATCCCATGAGCGCTGATACTTTGAGGAAGGTCTTCAAGCGGACGCTTGTGTGCGCAGGAATCGACGACGACTTCACTCCGCATGACATGCGCCACTCGTTTGCAACCGACATGCTCGAAGGCGGGGCCGATCTCCGAACGGTGCAGGAGCTGCTCGGGCATTCGAGTCTCTCTACCACGCAGATATACACCCATCTCTCGGCCTCGCATCTAAAGGCCGTGCACGACAGGGCGCACCCCCGCGGTTGACCCGCATGAAGTGCGCCCGAAAAAGCGTCAGGAGTATTTCTTAGCTAGAGCACGATCTCCTCGCCCGGCAAGACGACCATGGCGCCCGGAACCTTGAAAGATCTCGCCTTCTCCTCGTCGAATTTCGGGGTTTCCCCGTTCGAGACCGGGCAGGTGTGGATTGGAACCGTGTGCTTTGCCCTTATGATCTTCGCGCACTCGATGGCCTCTTCGAGATCCATGTTGAACTTTCCATCGCAGGGGAGAAACGCGTAGTCTAGGTTCATATAGGCTAGATTCTTCGACATGCACACGGTTTTCGAGGTGTCCCCTGCAAAATAGAGTTTCTTGCCGTCGACGTCGATGACGTACCCTACGCATTCATTGTTGCGGTGGTTCTGGTTGTAGGCGGGAACGGCCTGCACCTTCATGTTTCCTAACGTAAAGTTCCGATAGTCGCCGTCGGTCTGGGTGATGAGTGGGCGAAGGATCACATAGGAGGGATTGACCTGCAGTATGCCTACGTTGTTGTGATCGAAGTGCTCGTGCGTGATCAACACAAGGTCTGCCGGTTTCGAAACATCCGTATTCATATATGGATCGATGTAGACGGTGTACCCGTTGTCAGCGATGAGTCGAAACGAAGCATGCCCGTCGTAAAGAAGTCTCGCCATCTTGCTCTCCTCCCGAAATCTTTCGTCCACCCCCTACTGTGGACTACCTAAGATTCTAGACCGTGTCACGGTAGCCGGACAGCCCGATTGTTGCAGTTTAGGAACAATCACAAACATCCCAATGGCCTCGGCTCACGGGTCCACGGGCCACAGCCCGAAGCAACCCAGGCACGAAATCACAGAAAAACATCCGGCAGATCAAGTGACAACCACTTAGCAGAAAGATATAATTTTAAATTCCCGGGGAAACCCCTTGTGGTATAACGGTTAAGCCGATCGAGCCACAAGCTCCTTCGGGACGTTCTTCAGGTTGAGCTGGAGAACGTAAAAAGGGAAATCCTCAAACCATTTACCGGCTGCTAGCCGGACGATCCGTTGACTCAGATCGCGCGGTTGGGTAGAGTACCTTTTTGCGCCCCTCGCAAGGGGGCGGCGCGGGTCAGTCCCGCGGGCACCTTGAGAAC
>CAYRYP010000045.1:0-12076 GCA_964428485.1 uncultured Coriobacteriaceae bacterium | reverse complement strand
TCGTAGTCGAGCGTCGCGTAACCCTTGGTGCGGCTCTTGAGCTTGTCGAAGAAGTCGAGGATAAGTTCCGAGAGCGGCATCGACCACTTCATCTCCACCGTGGTCATCGACATGTACTGCATATTCTCAAACGTGCCGCGATGGTCCACAGTGACCTCCATGACAGCGCCCACGAAATCGGGCGGCACGAGGATGGAGGCCTTGAGATATGGCTCCTCAATGCGGTCGATGGCAGAGGGGTCGGGGTAGTCCTTGGGCGAGTGCATGTCGATGACCTCGCCCGACTTCATGTAGACCTTGTACTCGACGCTGGGGGCGGTGGCTATGAGATCGAGCCCGAACTCGCGCTCCAGCCTCTCCTTGATGACCTCCATGTGCAGAAGCCCCAGAAAGCCCACGCGGAAACCGAAGCCGAGCGCGTGGGAGTTCTCCGGCTCGTAGACGAGCGCTGCGTCGTTGAGAGACAGTTTGTCCAGCGCGTCGCGCAATGCTGAGTACTGATCGCCCTCTATGGGAAAGATGCCCGCAAACACCATCGGCTTGACCTCGCGGTACCCCTCCAGAGGCTCTTCGGCGCCGCCGCGCTGCAGGGTTATGGTGTCGCCGACCTTCACAAGCGATGGGTCCTTGAGACCCGTTACTAGGTAGCCGACCTCACCCTCGTCAAGAACGTCAACCGGAGTGTTGTCGGGACGGCGCACGCCGACCTCCTCCACCTCCGCCGTGGTGCCGGTTGCCATGCAGAGGATCCTGTCGCCCTTGCGCACGCTGCCGTCGACCACGCGAATGAGCGCAACCACTCCGCGGTACGCGTCGAAGTAGGAGTCGAAAATCAGCGCCTTAAGCGGCGCGTCGGGGTCTCCGGAGGGGGCCGGTACATTCTTTACGATGGCCTCGAGCAGCTCGTGAATCCCCTCTCCTGTCTTTCCCGATGCGAGAACCGCCTCGTCGGCGGGGACCGCAAGCCCCTCCTCAATCTCCTCGCGGACCTTGTCGGGATCTGCCGCCGGGAGGTCGATCTTGTTTATCAGGGGGATGATCTCTAGGTCTGCGTTCATCGCGAGGGAGGCGTTGGCCAATGTCTGAGCTTGCACGCCCTGTGTGGCGTCCACCACGAGCACAGCCCCCTCACACGCCGCAAGCGACCGCGAAACCTCGTAGGCGAAGTCCACGTGACCCGGGGTGTCGATGAGGTTGAGATGGTAGGTGTTGCCGTCATCGGCCTCGTAGAGGATGTGCACGGGCTGCGATTTGATGGTGATGCCACGCTCGCGCTCGATGTCCATGGAGTCAAGCACCTGCTCGACCATGTCCCTCTCGGCAATAGTGCCCGTTGCCTGCAGGATACGGTCGGCAATGGTCGACTTACCATGGTCGATATGCGCGATGATGCAGAAATTCCTGATGAGATTCGAATCCATAATGGCTTGATATTAGAGCATTCAGGCGGGCTTTTGACCGTGAAGGCGGCACACGGGCTATCGCCTGTCGTCGTCCGTGACGTCGGCGACCTCGATCAGCGGGACCTCGACGACCTCGCGACGTGAACCCGCGTCCGGACCCACGGTGGTCTGCCTGCCGACGTTGGGATTGAAGGGACGGGAGGAGGCCCTACTGCTCGAGCCGGCGGCCTCCTGCTGGTAGACGGTGTATCTCCTGTATGAGGAACCAGTCGAGTAACCGCTGTGCCCACTTCCGGGCATGCCGGAGCCGCCGCCTCTACGGCTACGAAGCCTCCGAAAGCCAGAAATTATGACCAGGATGATGATGAGGGTGAGGATCCCACCGAAGAGCATGACCCCAAAGAACATCGATCCCAGCAACGCGAAGAAGCCCATCGCACCTCTGATCCCACGTCCGGGGACGGCCCCGGAACGCATCGCGAACTCCCATACCCTGTCTAGTTCACGGTGCATTATCGCACGCTGTGGCGCATTGTTGCGGATCGTCACATAACCCACATTATCCGGGGATCTCCGCCCGGGCTTACGGTGCGCGTGCGGGTGTGACGGGCGAGTGCGGGGCGTGTGCTCCGACCACAGAGTGAGACGCAGGGCGCTATGGCGCGAAAGGTGGGCCAGACTATCTCATGTGCTTGCCGCGCGGAGGATTGCCCGAAGACGCTCTGTACCTGTCTCCATCCTTGTTCGAGCGCCTGCGTCTGACGATCACGAAAATTATGATCGCAGCCGCAACCACCAACAGCAGGATGATCACCCACAGGATGCTCATCAGGGAATCGAAGGTATCAGGCAACATACAAACCCCTCACGCCGTCTTCCGACAATGGACAAGACCATCAGGAGAAACCTGCAGGTCCGGCAGATCCGGGAAAACCTGGCTACCCCGCCGAACCCTCCGTCTCCTCGTCGAGTGAGACACCATACTCGCCGAACTCGGAGATCGAACGGTATGCGGGACGAATGATCTTCTTGCCCGAGACCAGCTCCTCGAAACGGTGCGCGGCCCACCCAGCCATGCGCGAGCACGCAAACAGCGGAGTGAAGAGATCCTGCGGGATGCCGAGCATCTTGTAGACGAGCCCGCTGAACATGTCGATGTTCGCGCACATCACGTTCTCGGTGCCCTTGGCCTCGTTTATCACCATCGGTGCGACCTTGACCACGTTTTCGAGGAATCTGAGCTCCTCCTCGAACTCCGTTCCCTTGGCCAGCTTTTCCGCTTGCTGACGGCAGATCTCCGCTCTCGGGTCGGAAAGCGTGTATACGGCGTGGCCCATGCCGTAGATGAGGCCGGAGCGATCGAAAGCCTCCTTCGCAACGATCTTGCGTAGGTAGTCAACCAGCTTGCCCTCGTCATCGAGGTTGTCCACGTGCTCCTTTATGTCCTCGAACATCCGGGAAACCTTGATGTTGGCGCCGCCGTGTCGATCGCCCTTGAGAGAGCCGATCGCGCCGGCGTAGGCGGAATAGGGGTCGGTGTCCGCGGATGTGAGCACACGGCAGGTGAATGTGGAGTTGTTGCCACCTCCATGCTCGGCATGCAACATCAGCATGATGTCAAGCATCTTCGCCTCTTCGCGCGTGAACTCGCGGTTGGGCCTCAGCATCGAGAGGAACGTCTCGGCGGTGGCCTGCCCGGGGATGAAGCGGTGCATGATCATCGACTCGTTGTAGAGGAATGCGCGCTTCGCGTAGTAGGAAAGCACCGCGATCCGGGGCAGACGCGACAACAAGGACACCGCAACGCCCACCTCGTGGATGTACTCACGCGACTCCGGATCGTGCCTATCGTGCGCATAGAGGAGGGTGACCGCGCGCATGAGGGCGTTCATCAAATTGTCCGGAGGGTTCTTCATGATGATCTCGGAGGTGAAGTTGTCGGGAAGCTCCCTGCACCCGTCGAGAACGTCACGGAACACCACCATGTCCTCGGCACTTGGGAGCTTGCCGAGAAGAAGCAGGTAGCAGATGTCTTCGAACCCAAAGCGGTCGGACATCAGAACGTCGTTGACGATGTCGTTGATGTCGTATCCCCTGAAGGTGAGTCTTCCGGGAACGGGGGTCTTGTTGCCCTCATCGATGACGTAGCCGTGAACGCTGCTTATCTTGGTGATGCCCGCCACGACGCCAGTGCCATCGGAGTTACGCAACCCGCGTTTGACATTGTAGGTATCGAAGCGCTTAGGATCGATCAAGTTGCGTTCCACGAAGTCCAATGCGAAAACGTGGCGCATATCTTCCTGCATTGGCATTCTTTCACACCCTTCTTTTGGCGTTGTAGCCAGAAATTCTTTTGGTATATAGGTTCCCTCATGCGAAAAGGTAATTATACGCCAGGCGCGAGGACGTCTGCCTTAGCGGAGTTCGTCTGAATGCCGTTCACCGGCGCTAAGCATCCCCACCCCTGCCGCGCCGAACGTCCCAGCTCTCGTAAGTCTCCCTTAACTCGCGCTCGCAGAGGATGTCGGTGAGGTCAGCACCGGGCTCGACCACGATGGCGCCGGGGCGACATATGTCGGAACACGCACCGCATTGTGAGCAGAGGAACGGCCTGATCGAGAAGCCCTCGACCCTGTGTCCGTCCATCAGCTTTTGGAGGGCGCCGCTTTTGCAGTACGCCGTGCACAGAAAGCAGTTGACGCAGGAGTCGGGGTCTATCCTGGGGGTTCCGAAAACACGTCCAGGCAGCCAGGCACCGTCGAGCTCATGGATCGCCTCCGATGCGGTTGGCAAGCCCTGCGACCCTTGGGATCCCTGTGAGTCCTGCAACTCCTGTGCCCCTCGGTTCGACAACACGAGCGCGCCAAGTGCCCACTCGCAGACCTTCTGCCTGCCGGCCTCCCTCAGAGGAGATCCGCTCACATCGAGACCCAAGAGTGCGGTGATCTTCCTCACCTTCGGGTCGCCGAGTACGCCCTCCATCACCTGCCCGGCGGTCTGCTTGGCGTCATTCCGCAAGTTGCCGAAGAGATCGCGTCTGCTGACCCCATCCGCGGCTCCCCTGCCCTGTTGCAAGATCACGTCGTCCGGTAGCTCCTTCGAATCGACGACTCGCATGTTGCAACCGACGGTGGAAAGCATATCCGTGGCCATCTCCGAAACGAGGGTCCAGACCGCGCCCATACAACCTCTCGCGCACGTCTCGCACCCGCCGTGCACCAGCCTGACCTCGCTGGCACCGGATGCGGCCATCGCCAGCAGTAGGGCTTCGTCGACGCGCTCTAAACATGGCATCTCCGCGATGGTGGTTTCGTCTACAGCCAGTGCGCGCCTATCCGCCTCCTCGAGTACAACGGAGCAAGCGAGCACGGGCCTTCCCTCGGTCTGTGCAATCGACCTGGAGCACCTGGAGAGAAGCTCCGCCCACGGCAACCACCTCGACGAAAGCGCCTGGGTGGGGCAGACGGTGATGCAGGCGCCGCAATGCGTGCACGCATGATGGTCGATCTCGACCTTCCCACGCGACACCGACACCGCCTCCACCGGGCAGATCTCCACGCAGGCGCGGCAACGCAGGCGCGAGTTGGCAGCGCTGGTGCACCGCGCGACATCTGCCGCCACGTCGTCCTCGAAGTGTTCGTTGCCTAGCACCCTCTTGGCTATGTCGAGCGCGTCAACCACGACTCCCCTTCTCACTTCCATCCACAAGGGGAAACTCCACGGCGTCGGACTGAGTGATAACGCGCGGCAGTGGTCTGTCGTGCTCCTCCACGGGCAGGTGGCCGTAGAACCTCTGTTGGTCAAAGTACATGCCTACGACGTCTGCGCCGAACCCCTCGCGCGACATGTAGGTGTCGTAGTAGCCACCCCCGTAACCCATGCGAAAGCCGAGGTCGTCGAAGGCAAGGCCGGGCGCAAGCACGAGATCGATATCGGAGACATCTACCACCCGCACGGAATCGGGAATCTCGGTGATGCCCGCGGGGTCGGATATGAACGGAAGTGCCGAACCTCCGTTGAGAATCTCTTCCGGATCGACCTCCACGAACTCCATCCTCCGATCGCACATGGTCACAGGCACCGTGAGGGTCTTGCCCTCGGGCATCTGCGAGATCATCCCACGAAGGTCGAGCTCGCTGCCAAACGCCGTGTAGGCCGCCACCACCCGGGCGCTTTCGAAAAGCGGGTTGCCTATGAGGTTTTCGCACGCGCGTAGAGAGGCCTTCTCGCGCTCGGTGGCTGGTATCAATTTGCGCACGACCTTCATGAGCCGCCTTATGTCCTGCTTGTCGGCCATACGGAGATTGAGCGACTCGAGCTTGCCAACTACGCTGGAGATCGGCATCCCCACGACGTTGTCGTAGTCGCCCTCGACATCTGTGACGAACCTACCACCAAGCCCCTGGATCCCATAGCTGCCCGCCTTGTCGAACGGCTCTCCCGTCGCAATGTAAGCATCGACCTCCTCGGGGGTAAGCTCACGGAAGGTTACCCGCGTGGTACAGGAGAACTCGATGGTGCACGTGGAGTCAATGATGCACACACCACTGGAGACCTCGTGGGTGCGACCAGAGAGCTCGAGAAGCATGCGACGGGCATCTTGGGCTGAGGAGGGCTTTCCGAAGACCTGTCCATCAAGCGCCACCACGGTGTCGCAGGCGACCACCGGGATGGATGCGTCGCCGGAGAGCAGGTCGAGCGCACCGCGGGCCTTGAGCGAGGCCGCCGCGACGGATAGCTGCTCCGGGGTATCTCCCGCAGCCGCGGACTCGTCAACGCTCGGCACCAGACAAGCGAAGGAGAACGGGGAGCCCTCCATCATCTCGATTCTCCTAGGAGAGGAGCTAGCCAGCACGACGGTGCCGGACTGCATGCGTCCCCTGCATCCGTCGTCAAAATCTCCCATGTTGCTCATCCGCCACCTCCGAACGGTCGACCCGTGCAAAACACGCCGTAAAAGCCGCTGTCCGAGTGCCAATCAATCGTTGAAATGATATCTTATTTCTTTACGAGCGCCGCGAATGTAGCGACGCAGCAAGGGGTTATAAACGAAGGGAATCTACCAAATGGCAAATGTCCGCAAGAAGCACGTAGACCACGACGGCCAGGAGACCGCAGATAGGTCCCAGAAAGCCGCGCCCGTCAGCAGAGACGAGCAGGGCAACATCGTGGTCGGACAGCCTATAGAACATGAATCCGAGACAAGTAATGGGAGCGCCGAGCCCATCGACACGCAGGAGGCAGAGCCCACGATGGCTGCCGAGTCCGACGGATCCGATAGCGACATCCAGAGCGGTGAAACGCAGGATGAGGATCGGGAGATCTCCGACGACGAGGTGGATACTGCAATCCCGACCGAGTCCAAGAAACCGGAGATCGACGACTACGCCAACGTCACCAACCCGGATCTGATCCGCGTGGAGACCGAGGACGGCAAGCTCCGTAAGCTCACCATCTCCGAGCGCAGACAGTTCATCAAGGAGCGCAAACGCAGGGAGAAGGAAAAGAAGGAGCAGGAGGAAAAGAGGGCCCAGGCGTGGTACGCCGAGAACACTCGCAACTTCAAGTCCGTCCTCGACCACGTGCAGAGCGACGACGAGGAGTTCTCGGATGCCATCGACGAGGCGGAAGGGATCCTTTCAGCCGACGCCACCCCCAAGGTGCAGGGCAACGTCAGCTTCTCCATGAAGCGCAACAACTTCGACGGTGGCCCGACCGCCATCTCCGAGATTTTGGCGAAGCAGAAGGAGTACTACGACACGTGTGTCACGATCTCCTTCAAGTGGAGGGGCCGTGCGCTCGGAAGGCTTAACTCCCTCTTCAGAAAATACGAGAAGCCGCTGCTCGAGGCGGTGCGTAGGGATCTCGGGATCTGCGCCTACGAGGCCTATCTCACCGAGATCGCCCCAGTCTACGAGGAGTTTCGCACCGTCAGAGACAGTTTCCGCGAGTGGACCGACCCGCACTGGAGGCGCCCGAGCTGGAGGTTTCTCCCCACGAAGTTCAGCTCCAACTGGCGCCCGCTGGGATGCGCATGCATCATCAACTCCTGGCAAAGCCCCATTCTCGGTGCGATGACTCCACTCATCTCCGCGCTCGCTGCAGGATGCACGGTGGTTCTCAAGAACTCTTCGCGCACCAAACGCGTCAACGAGGTGCTGGCTGTGATGATCGATGAGCTGTTCAAGCCAGAGTGCGTCAGGTTCATCTTCGGCGACGAGAAACTCGACAAGATCCTCGCCAACGCCGGCTTCAACAAGATCTTCTACTGCGGCAGGCGTGAGAGCGCGGTAGCGATCATGCAGGGTGCGGCGCTCAACCTCACCTCCCCCACACTGGTGCTCGATGGAAACTGCCCGGTTCTCGTGGAGAAATCATGTGACATCGACCTAGCCGCCACCAGGACCATGTGGGGCAAGATGCTACACGCAGGACAGATGAGGATCAGCCCGTCGTGGGCGTGCGTGCACGAGTCGATGGTCAACCAGTTCATCAACCGTACCTACGAGTACGTCAAAAAGACCTACGGCGATAACCCGATGGAGCACCCCGATTACCCCAAGATGTTCTCGAAGGCCGAGTACGACGAGGCATGCGCGCTTCTGGAGGGGCTGGGTGCCAAATCGAAGATCGTCTACGGTGGCCAGCGCGACCCCAAGAAGCTCAAGATCGCCCCGACCGTGGTGCTGGTGGACTCCTTCTCACACTCGATCTTCAAGAAGAGGATCATAGGACCCATCCTACCGGTGGTCTCCTACGACCGTCCCGAAACGGCATTCTCCGAGATCGGCAAGCTCGCCACACCACCCTCGATCTATCTGTTCACTAAGAACAAGCAGATCATCTGGTACGCCGAGAAGTACGTCGACTCCGGAGACGGATGCATCAACGATACGATGATGCACATGTTCTATCGCCGTTCCAGCACCTCACTGATGGGTTCGGCCGGCATGGGCTATGCGGGAGGCAAGCGCGGAGTCGAATCGTTCGGCGCCAGAAGGACACTTGCAAAGACCGGTAAGCATTTCGTGCGCAAGTTCAGGTTTATGCCATTCCCGAAGAGTCTTAGGAAGCTGCAAAAATTCTTCAAGACTGGAACGAACAAGGTCTACGAGCGCCGCAAATAAGGGCATCTGGATAACGCAGAACTCTCGCATCCCCGGCAGCTCGCCGGGGATGCTCGCAAAGAGGGGATCAGAAGGGATCGGGCTAAAATGGCCAAAATCAGACCGTTTCGCGGATGGAGATACTCCCAGAATGAGTGCAAGGGTGATCTATCCACACTGACCTCGCTGCCCTACGACGTGTTGTCGCACGACGAGCGCAACAGCCTCGTCGAGGAGGACGAACACAACGTCGTAGCACTCGAGCTCCCGGAGGGGTCGGATGACCCTGCCTCGCCCGACAGCAAATACGCCAACTCCAAGGCAATCTGGGACCAGTGGGCAAGTGAGGGGGTCCTAGAGCAAGACAGCGAGCCCGCGATATACATGCTCGAGCAGCGCTTCACGCACGCGGACGCCTCCGGCAACCCCGTCAACTACGCCCGCAAGAGCTTCATAGTGGAGATGGACCTCTACGACTTCGACGAGAAGGTTGTCCTCCCCCACGAGCTCACCCTGCCCAAGGCGCTCGGCGATAGATATGCCCTGCTGTCGGCGACGAACATCAACTACAGCTCGGTGCTGGGACTCTTCTCCGACAACACGCCGGAGTACGATGAGATCATCGAGCAGGTTCACGCAACACAGCCCGTAGCCTTTGCCAACCGGACCTCCTGCAACAACATCACTGAATCGTCTCTGTGGAAGATTACCGACAAGAACATCATCGAACGCATCGTCGGCATGATCGGCCCCAAACAGATCTTCATCGCGGACGGCCATCACCGCTACACCGTCGCCCTCGCATGGCGCGACAAGTGCCGTGAGATGGCCGCAGCCAACGGTACCACGGGTTCGGACGAGGACGAGGAGGCGCCGAAGACCGACATGCTGATGGTGGCGCTCACCAACATGAACGACCCGCAGCTACTCGTGCTTCCCTACCACAGGGCGGTCCGGCTCCCCGAGGGGGAGAAGCTGGACGCCGTCGCCTTCCTCGAAGAGCTCGGCGAGCGCACAGCCGGCGTGCTTGCGATAAATGTGCTGGGGGAGGCCTTGAGCGGGTCAGATACCTACGAGAGCAACAAGTCGGAGTTGCTCGATGCCATGGATGGCTTCCTCGGCAGGGCGCAGACGCCGGCCTTCGGCATAGTGGCACGCGATGCCTCGGGTGCCATCAGGTTCGCGACGGCGGAGGCGGAGCCGAGCGCGAATCTCGAAGACGCCATAGTCGCAGAGCACTCCCCCGCATGGAAGGAGCTGGACGTCTCCGTGCTGCACGAGCTAGTGATAGCACCCTTCTTCGGGATATCTCCCAATGAGCCCGAGAGTCTCTCCAGGATCTCCTACACCTCCGACGCCGGCAAGCTCCTCGGATGGCTTGAGGCGGGCAGGGCGGATGTGGCGTTCGTCATGCGTCCCACCAAGCTCTCCCAGCTCCGTGACGTCTCGCTCGCAGGGGACACGATGCCCCAGAAGTCCACATTCTTCTACCCCAAGCTGCCGTCCGGGTTCGTCTTTAGGAACATGGCCTAGCCTGTCGAGACTATAATCTTTGAACCACAGGCGGGTAGCGCGGGTCCACGCTTGCGTTTCTCGTGAATGCCCGCCCAATCAGAGGGGAAGAGCGTCTCATGTACGATCCTTTCTATTTCGATGAGATCGATCACAAGAAGAGGATCAGGGAAGACCTGAAGGACAGATACCTCCGCAACCACAACGCGATCAGCCACGATGACCAGATCACGCTCGCAAAGTCGCGTGTGGTGATCATCGGATTCGGCGGTCTTGGGGAGCGAGTGGCCGAGCTTCTATGCCGTCTCGGCGTGGGTAGGCTCGCGATCATGGACTACGATGACTTCTCCAAGACCAACATAAACCGTCAGCTCTTCTGCTATGAGGACAACATCGGGCGCAACAAGGTCGAGGTCGGCACTGAGATTCTCCATAAGATCAACCCCACCGTGAAGGTGGAGCCCATAATAGGCCGCCTCTGGGCGTTCAACATCAACGACATAATCGACGGCGCGACATGCATAGCGGATTGTCTGGACAACGCGCCGTCGCGACTCATGCTCTCGAGGTGCGCCAGGAAGCTCAACATACCGATAGTGCATGCCGCTATCGCCGGATGGTGCGGACGCGTGGCCGTTGCCTACCCCGACTCCGAGATCATGGAGATGCTCTGCTCCTCCGCCGGCGGACGCATCAGTATGTCGGGGCATGGCGTCGAGGACGAGGAGGGCAACCTTTCCTTCACCGCTTCGGTGGCAGCATCAATCCAGGCGGCCAAGATAACCCAGGTGCTACTGGGGATAGTGGATGAGAATGGCCACAACACGATGCTCGAATTCGACCTCAAGCACGGGATATTCGAGCACATCCCACTCGACTGAGCATCAGCATGAGAAGGACAGGCAACCTGAACTCATCTAGCTCGGCGTGTGCGCGCTCGCTTCCAGACATCGATGTCATCCGATGCGACGTAGCCGTTGTCGGCGCCGGGGTTCTGGGCTGCATGACAGCCCGGGAGCTCACGCGGCTCGGTTACGACGTGACTGTCGTCGAGATGAGAGAGGACGCCTGCACCGGCATTTCCCGCTCCAACACCGCGATAGTCTACGCGGGATACGACATGAGACCGGGCAGCCTCAAGGCACAGATGTGCGTGCGTGCAAACGCCGGATTCGACGCTCTCTGTGAGGAGCTAGGAGTAGGATTCGCGCGATGCGGCTCGCTGATGTGCGCGTACGGGCCAGAGGGGCTTGAGTCACTGGAGAAGAAGCTGCACGACGGGAGGGAGTCGGGGGTCCCCGGCCTTAGGATCATAAGCGGAGCCGAGGCACGATCGCTCGAACCTGGATTGTCCGACAGGGTGACGGCGGCGCTTCTTGCGCCCACCACCGGCACCGTCAACCCCTGGCACCTGACCTTCGCAGCGGCAGAGAACGCTGCTGCAAACGGCACGGTGTTCGCGTTCAACACCGTTGTCGAAGGGATCGAAGCGCTTTGCGAAAACGGCTACTCCCTGCGCTGCTTAACCATCGACCCGCATAGCGGGAATGCCAGGCAGGTCGAGATCCGCGCGAGGGGTGTCGTGAACTGCGCGGGCATGCACTCCGACAAAGTCCATGAGATGGTCTGCGAGCCGGCGTTTCGGATCGACCCGACCTGGGGAACTTACATCGTGTTGGACGCAAGCGATCGCCCCGCCTTCTCCCGCATCGTGACCAGCGAACCGGAGGGCAAAGCGCGCGGCGCCACCATCGTCCCTACCCTCGAGGGAAACCTCCTCCTAGGCCCATCCAGCGAGCAGGCCGATTCCAGGGAGACGATGCCTGTCACGTCTGAGGGCCTGAGCTTCGTGGAGAACAGTGTGACCGACCTCTCCCCCGGCCTCGACCTCTCCAGCGCGATCCGTTCCTTCGGCGCAGTCAGGCCCAACCCCAAAAGAGTGCATGTGGAGAGCGGAGGTGTGGTTGCAGACGACAGAAACATTAGCGACTTCGTTGTCGCAACCGACCCCGCAAGACCCGGCTTCGTGACGCTCGGGGGCGTGAAGACCCCGGG
>CAYRYP010000044.1:0-12340 GCA_964428485.1 uncultured Coriobacteriaceae bacterium | reverse complement strand
TTTTGATTCTGCTCATATAAAATTCACATTTATAGGTTCTGCTGCTTCCCCTAGGTCGGAAAAAATTAAGGGAGAAGGGAGAGAAATGGACAGAAAGGAATTCACGGTATCAGAAGTCATTGATCGTGCTGGAATTTCTGGACACACTTGGGCAGTGTTTATCCTGCTGGCCTTTGCAATGATTTTTGATGGCTACGACTTCATGATTGTCAACTCCACGAACACCTATGTAGCCCCATCGTTCTTTGCTGAGGAGATCGCTTCTGGACAATCAATCTCAGCGCTCACTGGGTCTTTAACCACGTGGGGTCTGTTAGGAATGGTGCTCGGAGGTGCGGTCGGAGGAGTAATGTCCGATGCGCTTGGGCGCAAGAAGATGCTTACAATCGCGGTTATCTTCTATGGAGTCTTTACTCTGCCTCAAGCCTTCGCGCCAACATACACCTTCTTCTGCATCTTCAGGCTGATCGCAGGTTTTGGCGTTGGTTCATGTATCCCAGTTGTTACAACGGTTTTCTCTGAGAGCATGCCGTCCAAGCAGCGAGGCATCTTTGTTTCGTTTGGTATGGCATTCATGGTTGTTGGATGGGTTCTTGCAGGACTGATCGCCGCAGCAATCTGCAGTATCGAGACTTCTTTGATTCCTGGGCTCACCGATACCCAGATCACCCTCGCAACCGGAGCGACAGCTAACGAGAACTGGAGAGTCTGCTATCTGATCGGAGCTATTCCTATCGTCTATGGAATCGTTTTGCTCTTTGCCATGAAAGAGACTCCGCATTGGTATGCAAACCATGGCAGAAAAGACAAGGCTTGCGAGCGTCTGCATCAGATCGTTCAGGCAACTGCCCATAAAGATGTCAGCTACGATCCCAATCTGCTGATTGTTCCTCCCAAGCCTGCTAAAACTGGTCCTGCCGCTCTGTTCTCCAGCAAGTTCATCGTTGCAACGTGCGCAATTTGGTCCGCCTATTTTGTCGGTCAGTTCTGCGTATATGGAATGAACGCGTGGATTCCCTCGTGGTTCCAGAGCAATGGATATACCGCGGCAGAGTCGGTAAATCTCCAAACTTGGAACAATGTGGCGGCGATAGCTTCCAATGTTGTTGTTGGATTTGTATCTGATGCGATAGGACGAAAACGAGCACTTTGGATAGGTTGGGTGGCTTGTATCATTGCGATCTTAGCCTGCTCGTTCTTTGTGCCTATGTTCCCGGGAGCAGAAGACGTCAATGGTGCAATGTTGGCAGGAGGGGCCGCCGGCAACTTCATACCTTGCGTATTCTTGATGCTGCTGTTTGGATTCTGCCTCAATTACGCAATCACGGCGGTTCAGCCGCTTATGCCAGAGTCCTACCCAACTGCCCTTCGCAATACTGGAACCTCTTGGTGCCAGGCCTTTGCTCGCTTTGGCGGATCGGGATCTTCCATCGTTTTGGGAGCAGCCGCAGGGCTTACGATCTTCCAGCACGAGGTTAATGGAGTTATGAGCAATAACTGGTCTATGGTTGTGCTCGTCCTGTTGATTCCCTTCGTTCTTGGACTCGCCTGCACCCTTCTGTTTGTTAAGAACACAGGGGGTAAGACGATGGACGAGTTGCAACGAGCATCTGAAGAAAACCCATTATCCGAAGTGGATGGAAACATGCCCTTCTGGGTGATGATCATAGTTATCGTGATCAACTTTGTTGGTTGCATCGTATGTCCGCTTGCAATACCCAATTTCTCAAACACGGCGATGGCACTGCCGATTATGCTCACCTCCATGGTTCTGCCCTTTGTTTACTTCTTCATCTTTGGTATACGAGGGCGCAGCAAAGAGAGAGCTGCCGGCGTGGCATAAGACTTGGACTTGAAGTTAAGGGATTTGATCTGAAATTTGACTATGTGGGGTAGCAGATCATCGATATTCATGCAGAAATGAGTTCGTCGAAGTAACTTGAGTCTGATCTGTCTTGGTCTTTAGAAATAGCCGGATCCTCTTGCCCAGGGGATCCGGCTATTCTTATGCGCACATTTCCTTATTTCCTTATGCGCTCATTTCTTTTTGTAGTGACTCTTTGGATCGTCGATCGGTCTGCCTTGAGGCTTGATCACCCGCACTCGAGGGTCTTCATCGGCGATCATCTGTTGAATCTGCTCATAGGTAAAACCCTTGTTCTCAAAGATCCGGTTCTTAAGCCGTTGAAGACCGGTTCCGACTTCTACATCCTCGCCTTCGCTGAGGCCTTTCCATTCTTCTTTGAGACCAATTGCGACAACGCTGGCCACCGCGATCCTTAGTTTCTCGATCTTTGGAACATGAACCTCATAGCAAAGGCCCTTGTTCTTGAATTCCTTGAGCTTCACATGAACTGTTCTATGGTTGTAGCTTGTAAGCGTTTCTTCGACGATATGAAATGGCGGATTGGCAAAACTGCCGTATAAATCCCACACCATTCCCTCTATGTAGTAGTGATGCTCGATCACATAAGTGTGGAGCGTGTACTCGTATCGCTCGTATCTGATTCGATAGGTCAAGGCTCGATTGTCTGGCCTTATCTCCCCAACCTCGCCACCTAAACGCCCGAATATCTGGACGCGATCCTTCTCGGTTTGCCAACCCTGCTTGCTTTGAAAGCGCAGAAACAGATCTCCATCCTCATACCAGGTGTCAAAGTCCTGATGTCGAGCAAGGGCATCTTTTTCGATGTAAACCTTGTTGAATTTCAATGCTTTGCTCCTAACATGCGGCGCGCCTGTCTGAGAGAACCTTCTCCGCACTGGCGATCTTCACGCAGGCGCAGAACAGATCCGCAGCGGCGGCGAGGTCGGCCACACTCGGATAGGTCGGCGCGATGCGAATCGTGCGGTCGGCGGGATCACTTCCGTAAGGATACATGGCGCCTGCACCCGTCATCTTCACGCCGTGCTCCGCTGCGAGCTCCACGATACGCGCGGCACAGCCGGGCATGGCCTCGAAGGTGATGAAGTAGCCCCCATCAGGATCGGTCCACTCACCAATGTCCAGCCCGTCTAGTTGCTCGTGGAGGGTCTTGGCGACGACCTCGAACTTGGGCGCGATCAGCTCCGCCTGCTTGCGCATATGTTCCTCAAGCGATCCAGGCTCGGAGAAAAATACGACGTGCCTGAGCTGGTTGACCTTGTCGGGGCCGATCATCGCGTAGAACAGGAAGCCCTTGATCTCGGCGATGTTGGAGTCCGACGCGCCCACAGCGGCGATACCGGCACCTGGGTATGTGACCTTGGAGGTGGAGGCGAACTCGAAGAAGAGGTCGAGGTTACCAGCCCTCTCGCACGCGTCCCATATGCTGGCGACGCGCCTTCCCCCCTCACGCAGGTGATGGATCGCATAGGCGTTGTCCCAAAAGATGCGGAAGTCGGGGGCCGCAGGAACAAGCGCCGCGAACCGCTCGACCACCTCATCGGAGTAGACATATCCCTGCGGATTGGAGTACTGCGGCACGCACCAGATTCCCTTCACCGCAGGATCGCTTCCAACGAGCTGCTCGACCATGTCCATGTCGGGACCGTCGGGAGTCATCGGCACGGTTATCATCTCGATGCCGAAGTGCTCGCAGATAGAAAAGTGCCTGTCATAGCCCGGCGAGGGGCAGAGAAACTTCACGGAATCCAGCTTGCACCAGGGAGTGTTGCCTGCGATGCCGTGCGTCATCGCATGGGAGACCAGCTCGTACATTATGTTGAGACTCGAATTGCCCAGCACCATTACGTTGCCGGCCGGAACGCCCATGATCCCACCCATGAGCTCGCGCGCTCCCTCGATTCCGGAGAGCCCGCCGTAGTTGCGAACATCCATCTCGGCGGCCCCGTCGAAGTCGGTGGACTCATCGACGCAGCTCAGGATCCCGGCGGAAAGATCCAACTGCTCCGGCCCGGGCTTTCCCCTCGACATGTCGAGCTTGCGGCCCGTGCTCGAGAATTCCTCGAGCTTGGCCTTTGCATGCGACATCACGTCGATGAGATCGGCGTCGCACATGTCCTCGAAGCGCATGGTGGATTCTTGCATATCAGTTCCCCGCTTTCCCTATGCCCTGCTGTCCGATGGCGCCGCATGCGATGAGAAGCCCCGCGACGATCGTCTTGGAATCCACGATCTCGCCGGCCATTACGTTGCGGTAGAAATCTTCCACATCCATCCAGAAGACGTCGATGAACTCGCCGTCGTCCAGATCTCTGTCCGCCTCCGAGAGACCGGATGCCCAATAGAAGCGGATCATCTCATCGCTGTATCCGACCGCCGTGGCCATGTCGAGGAGATGCGTTATCTCCTCAGCTACCATCCCGGTCTCCTCGCGCAGCTCGCGCGCCGCCGCGTGCGCCGGATCCTCACCCGGATCGATCTTTCCGGCCGGAATCTCGATTATGACCTCGTCGAGGGCCGTGCGGTACTGCCTCTCCAGCAGAATCCTTTGCCCGTCATCGGAAAGCACGATCAGGCAGACCGCCCCGGGATGGCGAAGCACCTCCCTCTTGGAGGCGCGCCCATCGGGCAGCGTCACATCGAGCAGGTCGATCTTGGCGAGCTTGCCGTCAAAGACCCTGTTCGAACCTACTATGGTCTCGCGGAGCCTCTCGTCTCCCGAAGCCATGCTAGGCAACCTCCCAGGCGTCGCGCCCGCGAAGCGCCCTTGCGCCGATGTCGCGCCGGCAGGTAGCTCCCTCAAACGAGATCATGTCTAGCGCCGCGTAGGCCCGCGTCCTGGCGGAGGCGAAGTCCGGCCCTAGCGCGGTGACGTTTAACACGCGCCCGCCGTCGGTGAGAATTCGACCGTCATCTGCGAGCTTCGTACCCGCATGGTAGACGGTGACGCCGTCGGCGGCCTCGGCGTCGGCGATGCCCGTGATCTCGAACCCCTTCTCATACGACCCGGGGTAGCCGGCGGAGGCCAGCACCACCGAGACGGCCCACTGCTCGTCCCACTCGAGCTCCACGGAGTCGAGCTGCCCGGTGTCGCAGGCGATCATCACGTCTACGAGATCGGTGCGCAGCCTCGGCAGGAGAACCTGGGTCTCGGGGTCGCCGAACCTGGCGTTGAACTCGAGAACCTTGGGGCCCGAGGCGGTTAGGATGAACCCGCCGTAGAGCACGCCACGGTAGTCGATCCCACGCTCGCGCAGGGCTTCCACCGTGCGCTCGAGAATCGAGACCATCTCCGCATGCTCCTCGTCAGTAACGATCGGCACCGGGGAGTACACGCCCATGCCTCCGGTGTTGGGACCCTTGTCGCCCTCCAAGGCGCGCTTGTGGTCCTGAGCAGTGGCCATCTCGCGGACGGTCTTGCCGTCGGTAAAGGCAAGCAGGGAGCATTCCGGCCCCACAAGGCACTCCTCGATGACCACGGTGGCACCCGCATCTCCGAACCTGCCGGCGAAGCACTCGCGCACAGCCTCACGGGCCTCGTCGATCTCCATCGCCACGACGACGCCCTTGCCGGCCGCCAACCCGTCGGCCTTCACCACGATCGGCGCGCCCACCTCATCGAGGTAGGCCATCGCAGACTCCTCGTCGAAAAACGTGCCATATGCAGCCGTGGGAATCCCGGCATCGCGCATCAGATCCTTGGAGAAGCTCTTGGACCCCTCGAGCTGCGCGCCCGCCGAGCCGGGACCGAATACCTTCAGCCCGGCATCGCGGAGAACATCTCCAACGCCTGCAACCAGCGGGGCCTCGGGTCCGATGACCACGAGTTCTACGTCGTTTTCGGCACAGAAGCGCGCTACCGCCTCCCCGTCCATCTGGTCGAGCGCAACGTTTTGCGCTATCGCAGCGCTACCGCCGTTCCCAGGAGCGGCGAAGACACGGTCGCTCTTCGGGGAGTCTACTACGGCCTTCACGATGGCATGCTCCCTGCCCCCGCTGCCGAGAACCAAGATGTTCATATCCACAGCTCCTGTCCCCCACCGCGGTCGCGTCCACGGCGGATTAGATCTCCCGCACGCGCATGCGCCCCGCTCGGGGTGCGCGAGAAGGGAGCGAACCGACAACGCGGCCCGCGAGAATTGAAAATCCACTTGAAACAAGATACCCCACATCCGCCCGGATATGAGCAGTGCAGGGCATCTCGAAAGGAACTGGCCCGGGTCGCTCGGTGCGCGCCTAGGAACCGTGCCTAAGAACTCGGTGAACGACCCCGAATATAAAAAACCTGTAAACGATTATAAAACTAATGCTAACTATCATGAACTTTGCGAGTATTATCCAACTTAGATGCACTGCTCTTTCAGCAGGCATCCACAAGAAAGTCAAATTCACTTGAAAGGGGTCGAACATGGAAAGTATCACCCGTTGCGGAATCCTTGTCGGAGTAGGATTTCTGCTCGGAACCCTGGGAGTCAAGGCCGCGAAGAGCAACGCCGCTAGGCAGGTCGCCGTCAAGGGCATCGCAGCCGGCATGAGGGCCAAGGCTGGCTACGAGAACATAATCGAGCAGGCCCGCGCCGAGGTCGACGACATGGTCGCGGAGGCCAGCTACTTCAACAAGATGCAGATGGAGGCCGACGCTGCCGACGAAGAGGCTGCAGAGGCCAGCGCTGAGAAGTAGACCACACATATGAGATTTTCGATAGCCCACGAGCTCCCGGGCAGGATCCGCATCTCGCTCGAGGGCATCATCCCACAAAACGACACCCAGGCACTCAAGAGTCTCATGTCTGACATGCCCGGTGTGGAGGAGGTTAAGGTATTCCCCCGCATAGGGTGCATCGCGATCAGCTATTCAGGCGGCGAGGATGGCCGAGAAACCCTCATTGCCGCTATCTGCGCGGTGTCGATCGATGACGTGGAGGAGGCCCGCACGGAGTACCATGCGGGTCTCGTACCCTCTGCAGGGTCGATCATGATGGACATCGTCACGCTGGTGTCCTTCCATCTGATGCGACGGTTCTTCCTCCCCGCTCCGCTTCGCGTAGCATGGGCAGTTTTTCACTTCCTAAAGTTCGCCAAAGCGGCTCTTAGATCGCTCGGACAGGCCCGGCTGGACGTGCCAGTGCTCGACGCCGCGGCCATCGGAATGTCCTTCGCCAAGGGCGATCCTAAGACCGCTGCCAGCACAATGTTTTTGCTCGACCTCGGAGAGACGCTAGAGGAGTACACCCAGGCCAAATCCGAGAGCGAGCTGATCTACTCGCTCATGGCCGTCCCCGAAAAGGTGAGCATGATCAGAGACGGCGAGGAGGTCTCCGTTCAGTCATCCGAAGTACAGGAGGGCGACATCGTTGTGGCTCGCACGGGAATGTCGATATGCATCGACGGTACCGTGGTCGAGGGCACCGCGATGGTCAACCAGGCCAACCTCACCGGCGAGCCGCTCGCCATCGAGCGCACCGTCGGTGACGACGTCTTCGCCGGCACTGCCGTGGAGGACGGCATAATCAAGATACGTGCGAGGGCCGGCACCGGCTCCACCAAGCTCCGATCGATCGTGACGATGGTGGAGCAGTCCGAGCAGATGAAAGGCGAGGCGCAGTCGAGGCGAGAACACCTCGCCGATCGCATAGTCCCGTGGAATTTCCTGCTAGCGGGCATCGTGGCGCTCTCCACGAGAAGCCTGATCAAGACCTCCGCGGCTCTGATGGTCGACTACTCCTGCGCACTTAAACTCACCGGATCCATCGCGGTGCTCTCCGCGATGAGTCAGAGCGCCCACGAGGGCTTCACGGTGCGCGGCTCCAAGAGCCTGGAGGCCCTGGCCGAGGCCGACACCATCGTCTTCGACAAAACCGGCACACTCACCAACGCCGAGCCCAAAGTCGCCTGCATCCTAGCCTTCGACGGCTGGGACAAATCCAGCGTGCTGCGCTTCGCAGCGTGCCTTGAGGAGCACTTCCCCCACCCGGTAGCCCGCGCCGTTGTGCGCGAAGCAAGCGAAAGGGGTCTTCGCCACAGAGAGCGCCACGCCGAGGTGGAGTACCTGGTGGCTCACGGCATCGCGTCCTCCCTCGACGGCAAGCGCGTGGTCATCGGAAGTGAGCATTTCGTGGTCGAGGACGAGCACGTCGAGATTCCCAAGGCCCACCGCGAACACATCGCCCGCGAGGCTGAGGGGTGCTCGGTGCTCTACCTTGCCGTCGATGGCGATCTGGTCGGCGTTATAGGCGTGAACGACCCCATCAAGCCCGGGGTCGACGTCTCCGTGGCGAAACTTCGTTCCATGGGGCTCGAGCACGTCGTGATGCTCACGGGCGACAACGCCCATACTGCGGAGAAGATCGCCGCGGAGGCCGGAATAGACGAGTTTTACGCCAACATGCTGCCCGAGGACAAGCACTCGTTCATCGAGGAGCTGCGCTCGCAGGGTCGCAAGGTCGTGATGGTCGGAGACGGAGTCAACGACTCTCCCGCGCTATCAGCCGCGAACGTCGGAATCGCGATGGGCGGAAGCACCGCCATCGCCCGCGAGGTGGCCGACATCACACTGGCCTCGAGCGACCTGGATGCCCTGGTGAGGCTGCGCTCTATCGCCACAGAGCTGATGCAGCGCCTCGGGAAGTCATTCGCGCAGGTCATGACGATAAACTCGGTGCTTCTGGCCGGCGGCATCTCGGGCATGATAACCCCGCAGGTGTCATCGCTAGCGCACAATGCCACCACAGTCGCACTGGCGCTCAGAAGCTCAAGAAAATACGGGGTCCGGTAGAGCCTGCCTTACAGACAGGCATCCCGGGGTCGTCTCACAGACCGCTTTCCTCCAGGGAGGCGCGCAGGGCCGACTCCGGGATGCTCTCCACCCCGCCTCGTGCAAGAGACTTGAGAAACACCTTCCCATACCACTTCGTGGTGAGTCTGCTGTCGGCCAGCACCAGCACCCCTGCGTCGCTGCGGGATCTGATCAAACGGCCCGCGGCCTGCTTGGTATCGATCACCGCCTGAGGCAGCACAAATGTCTTCCAGGCGTCCTTACGACGGATGTTCAACTCCTGGCAGAGCGGGTCATCCGGACGCGAGAAGGGCAGCTTCGGTAGCACCACGCACCTCAGTGTTCTGCCGGGCGCGTCAAATCCCTCCCAAAACGACCTCATCGCGAACAGGCAGGAGTCCTCATTCTTCGTGAACTCCTCGCTGAGCAGCCTTCTCGATTTGCCGCCCTGCTGGCAAAGCAGCTCTATCCCCGCGTCGCGCAGCACCGGGTTCAGCCGCGAGTAGAGCTCCTGCATCTCCCTACGATTCGTGAACAATGTGAGCACGCCGCCGCCAAGACCCAGGTGCACATCGGCAAGGATGCGCTCCATGGCGTCGAGGTAGTCCGGGTCGCGGGGCTCGGGAACATCGGTTACCACGATGGTGCGCATGTTCTCGTAGAATCCCTCCGCCGGCTCCAGCTTGCGCGAGCTCCACATCTCACTCTCCAGGCGGTCAAGCCCCACACGGTGCGCGAAGTAGTCGAACGAGTCACCCACGGCGATCGTGGCCGATGTCATCACGACGCTGTTCTCCTCCGGGAAAAACCTGCTTGAAAGCTCGTTTCCAGGATCCACAAGCGCCGCAACCAGCCTCTCCGCGAGCTTGTCCTTGTCGGAGTGGACGACTGCGTAGTAGAAGTAATCGCTGTCGGTGCCGTCTATGAACAGAGATAGCGACTGCAGAAGATCGGAGAGCTTCGTAGCGGCGCTCGAGAGCTCGGTCACATGCACGGAGAGCTCCTCGAACTGCTCACCTATCGAGGCCGCATCGGAGCACCACTTCGAAAGCGTCGAGATCTGCTCGATCAGCACAGTGCCCGCCCTCACCACAGCAGCCCATTGCTCGGTGTCGCGCCTCTCCTCGTTGATCCAGATCTCGCGGGTGGAATAGGCCGATCTCGGCACCAGCTCGCCGAGATCCTTGACGAGCCTGAAGAAGGATTCCGCCAGACCCATGACCTCCGGAACTCTTCGCCTGATCTCGGACGTGGAGCCCATCAGTGAGCTTCCGCCCTCGAGCAGCATTGCCTCATCCTGCATCTTGCGCACCGGGGACGACTGCGAGTCGAGCTTTCGCAGAAGCGTCATCGCCTCACCCGCGTCCACCGAGTACGAGAGCTGGTCGCGCGCTTCGTCCTCCATGCCATGCGCCTCGTCGACCACCCAATACCTGATCGGGGGCAGCACCCCTTTGTCCATCGCTATGTCGCGGAACAGGAGTGCGTGGTTAGTCACGATCACCTCGGAATCGAGCGCATGTCTCCTGGCGCCGTGCAGCAGACACCTCCTCGGGAAGTACGAGCACTTAGCATGCAGACACTCTTCGGCGCTGCACACAACGCCCGCCCGCATGGAATTACTGAGGCTCACGGTGAGCGCATCGAGATCCCCCCACGTGGCCTGTGCCACCTGGGAGAGTATCGTCGCCACGATCATAAGGTTGTATTCGCCGGCGTCGTCACCCATCGACCTCGCCTGGTGCATCAGCTTTCGAAGGCACGGGTAGTGGTCGTATCCCTTGAGCGCTATGTAGGAAAAGCCCGTCCCGGTGACGCTCTCCATGGCGTCGGAGAGCGCCGGCAGCTCGTGGAAGACGAGCTGATCGAGCAGGGTGTTGGTCTTGGTAGCGATTCCAACCCTCACGCGATTTCGCAGCGCAAAGAGCACGGAGGGTAGAAGATAGGATATGGACTTCCCCACTCCTGTACCCGCCTCTATCACACTGTGTGTGGAGGTCCGAAACGCCTCGGAGACATCCATCGCCAGCTCCACCTGCTCGGGACGCCTCTCGAAGCTGCTGTACATCCTGCCTACGATGCCATCCGAGCAAAACGCCTCCTCGATCTCTGCGCGGTCGATGGGAGTAAGATCGAACATATTGGTCTCAGCAGGGTCTACCAGCGGTGGCGCCTCGCGCGCCCACTTGCCCATCCTCCTGTCACGCAGGGTGTGCATGGAGAAGCGCCCCGGCTCTGATCCGCTCGAGACCACCATGCGCAGAGCCTCCCTCACAGGCCATGTGGCCCCGGGTGCCAGATCGGCCATAAACGCAACCAGCTCGTTGGGCATGTCTCCCAGCGCCGCCAGCATGATCCTCCACAGTCGCGCGAGCGCCCTGACATCTCCGATCGCGCGGTGATTGCCACGGTCGATACCAAAGGCGTCGCAGAGCGTTTGCTGGTCGTGGGCGATGAGTCTGGGAAGAGCGATCCTCGACAACGTGAGTGAATCGATCCACCTCGACCTGTCCGCCAGATCGGAGGGAGCCTTCGCATGCCTGCCCACGAAATCCCTGTCGAAACGGGCGTTATGGGCGACGAGGAGCGACTGTTCGCAGAAAGTGTCGAGCATCCGCACGGCCTCGATAGGGCCGGGTGCACCGGAGACATCGGAGCTGGAGATGCCGGTGAGCTCCGTTATGAACTCGGGAATAGACCTGCGAGGGTCGACGAAGGTTTGGAACTCCTCGACCACGTCCGGTCCATCCATCTTCACGGCCGCTATCTCTATTAGCTCGTCGGAGTCGGAGTTCAGGCCCGTGGTCTCGGTGTCGACTATGACAATCTGCGGCTCTATGAGCCCATAGCGGGCATGAAGTGCCCTCTCAGCAAGATCCGAATAGGATCGGACAACGTCGGCATCGGTGCCGGCAATCAGGTAGTCCGCCGGATTGCATAGGGCGGACTGCTCCTTCTCGCGAAAATTTACGGTCACCGATAGTTCACCTGATATTCTTCTGGAAGACCTCGAAGGAGAATGTCTTACCGAGAAGCTCGGTCGAGTGCATCCCCGCGCACTCGTACCCGTTAAACTTCCAGAACGAGTCGTTGGACTCCGCGACAGGCACGGCGACGATCTTGTCGGTGGTTTCGGTGGTGGACAGCGCATCGAGCTCTATGGAGTCTATGATCCTCTTCCCGATGCCCTGCAAGCGGCAGTCGGGGTCGATTATGAGATGCTGAATGGTCCACGTGTCCGCACTGGGCCATCCCCTCACCACCAAGGCGTAGCCCCGCAGAGTGCCCTCCTTAAAATCGCGGAAGACGAGTTTGTCCGTTGGAGACTTCCCCTCAGGCCATAGGTTCATCTCGCGGTCGAACGTCATCTCGAAGCCTCGCGCGTTCTTGAAATCTCCCAGCGCCTCTACCGCCTTGTTGCGAAGCCTCTCCAGCGCGTGGATCTCAGAATGCGAGAGCTGAGTGGCTGCAACACGGCTCACCCTGGTTGTCTCGATGCCCAAGGTGGAGTTTCTCATGTCCTCGTAGAACTGCTCGAAGCCCTCCGGGGTCTCGTCCCCGGTTGGAAGAGGTTTGGTGACCATCGGAGCTCCCCTGTTCAATCAAATGGCAAAAATCGTCGTCGTCGCAAGGATGATAAATTTGAAGTCTCTATTATATGCAACTCCCATGCACAACGC
>CAYRYP010000043.1:0-12743 GCA_964428485.1 uncultured Coriobacteriaceae bacterium | reverse complement strand
CCGGCACAGGCGCGTCGGATGGCGCCAGGTAGCCAACGAAGCTGTAGATCTTCTCCAGCTCGAACCCGGATATCTGCAAAGCGCTCTTCGAGATGGATGTGAGCGGCTCGTATCCGTGCGGATCTCCTCCCGATCCGATCACGAAAAGCTGAGAGGGACGCCTCGCGGGGAACGGGCCCCCAAGCAGATACTTCCTCGACCAATAGGGCTGGAACCTGTCGTAGACGGCCTTGAGCTGGGCAGACGGCCCGGCGAAGTAGACCGGCGCGAACACCGCGAGTCCGTCGGCCGAATCGAGCATCGTCACGAACTCGTCGTAGTCGTCGACAGTCGCATCGCCAGGGAAGGGCCTGTTCCTGAACACGCACTCTCCGGTGCGCTCGCAAACCCCACACCCGATGCAGGGATGCACGCGCTTGTCGCTGAGCTCGAACCGGGAGGTCCTCACCCCGGCCTCCATCGCGCCTCTCTCCACGAGGTCGGCGAGCGATACGCTCGTGCGCTTTCTGGGAGAGCCACATAGGAGCATCAGGACCGGAGCGTCTGAATCGAGCACCTTCGGCCCTATCTGAGGGAGGGTCTCGAGACGGGATCTCGCCGAGGCGGAGTCTTCGGCGCGACGGGAGGGGCGCCGTCTCGGTTCGGCCGAGCTGCGGGAGATGACCCTGGCGGCCAGCTCCTCCGTCCCCTTCTGGTAGATCCGGCTCCCATCCCTGGAAAGCTCGTCGTCTCGTCCAGGCTCGGATGCGGCTGCATCGGGCGCGGGATGAGCATCGCCCTCGGTTCCGGAAGAGATGTCGCCCTCGGGCGCCTCTCCCATCGCATATCTGTCGTTATCTGAGAAAACCATAAGTCAAACCCCGTTCAAGCCGCGCGAGACGACCTGGCGTCAGCGCCCTGCTCAGGACGGTTGGAAGGGATCCATACCGAAGAACCTGAAGGCGTTTCCGAATATCGCGTCGAGGAAATCGGTCGAACCCTCCTCGTCCACGCCCCTCACGTCCATCAGCTTCGCGGCCGTGAACACCACGTTCTCGGGAGAGCAGGATGTGCCACGAAGGGGCACGGGCGACATGTAGGGGCTGTCGGTCTCGGTGACTATTCGATCAAGCGGAGCCTTGGCTGCGGCATCGCGGATGTCGTCGGACGCCGAGAACGTCAGCGCCCCTCCGAAGGCCAGCATGCAGCCCCTTTCCACGAAGGGCTCGAGCGTCTCCCAACCGGTAGTGCAGCAATGCAAGAGCACCCCGCCTGTCGGGATGCCCTCCGAGTCGAGGATGTCGAGAGCGTCCTCGTGAGCCTCCCGGATATGCAGGACCACCGGCTTGCCGATGTCGTTGGCGAGGTCGAGCTGCCTTCTGAAGACGTCGCGCTGGACATCGCGTGGGGACATGTCGTAGTGATAGTCGAGCCCGATCTCGCCGATCGCCACCGTGAGCGGATGCATCGCGCAGCGCATGATGACGTTGCGGACATCCTTGTCGTATCCCGATGCTGCGTGCGGGTGAACTCCGGCGATTATGCGGCAGGCCGGCAAGAGCGACCGAGCGCCCCATCTGTCGAGCAGAGCCGAGGCGCTCCCCAGCCACTCCGCAAGCATGTCGTAGGTCTGCTGGGGCTCCTCTGTCGCCTCCACTACGGTTACGACGAGCAGCACGTCGTTGTATGCACATCTGGCGAGCGAAAGCTCGGGGTGCTCGAGCATATCCAGATGGCAGTGGGTGTCGGCGACGCCGCCGCCGAGCTTTGGCACCGCTACTGGCTCGCCTTTGGAATTCCTGAAAACCGGGTCGAAGAAGAACCCGTTCTCTGGCTCTGGCATGGAGAAAGCCTCCTGTGGCGGTCGCCTATTCCAGCCCGAGTTCCGAGACATCAAGCCTCGGGAACAACGGCGGGCAGTTCTCCACGCTGTTGCCTGCCGGAAGGATGCCCCACGCCGACACCGCCGAAAGGCTCGTGGTGGACTCCATTCCCGAAAGCCCGATGCACTCCAGCGCGGTGGCGGAGGTGTTCGGCATCCAGGGCGAATAGTAGACGGCTATCAGCCTGATAGCCTCGAGCGCGTTGTAGATCACATATGCGAGGTCGTCGGATTTCGACTCGTCCTTCGCAAGGTTCCAGGGTGCCATCTCCTCGATATAGGAGTTGGCTCTCTGCGAGAGCCTCGCGACGACGGCGGCCGCCCCGGTGAAGTCGACGTTGGAGAAAGCCTCGGCGTAGTCGGCGTACATGCCCTCCGCGATCTCGCGTAGCGGATTTCCGAGCCTGGCTTCCAACTCACCGTAGACTTCGGGAGAGATCTCAGGGACCCTCCCCTCGAAGTACTTGACGGCCATGTTGAACGCCCTGGAGCATAGGTTGCTCCAGGTGTTGGCGAGGTCGGCGTTGTAGACCTGCACCATCCGCTCCATCGAGATCGACCCGTCGTTGCCAAACGGCACGTCGGTCATGAAGTAGTAGCGGTACGCATCGACCCCGAAGATCCTTACGAGATCCGAGGGCGAGACGGCGTTGCCACTGGACTTGGACATCTTCTCACCCTTGGTGAGCAGGAAGCCGTGGGCAAACACGCTCTGCGGCAGCGGAAGCCCTGCGGCCATCAGCATCGCCGGCCAGATCACGCAGTGGAAGCGGATGATGTCCTTGCCGACGAAGTGGTACTGGACCGGCCAGCGCCTCTCGAAGTTGGCGACCTCCTCGGAGCTGCCGCCGTATCCCATCGCGGTGATGTAGTTGAGCAGTGCATCGATCCACACATAGGTGACATGACCCTCATCAAATGGCAGCGGAACTCCCCAATCGAAGGATGTGCGCGAGATCGACAGATCCTTCAGGCCACCCTTCACAAACGAGATCACCTCGTTGCGCCTGGTGTTGGGGCAGATGAAGTCCGGGTGCTCGTCGTAGTACTCGAGTAGGCGGTCCTGGAACTCCGAGAGCTTGAAGAACCAGTTCTCCTCGCCATCAGAGTTGTAGCGCAGGGGTCTGTGGCACTCGGGGCAGACCTTCTCGCCCTGCTCGTTCTCCTCGATCTCGGAGGAGGTGTAGTAGGTCTCCTCATGAACGCAGTACCAGCCCTCGTAGGAGGCCTTGTAGAGGTAGTCTTTCTCGTAAAGTGCGGTCCAGAAGGCCTGGACACCCCTCATGTGGCGCTCCTCGGTGGTGCGGATGAAGTCGTCGTTGCTTATGAGGAGGTCACGCCAGGTCTGCTGGAATTTAGGGGCTATGCTGTCGCACCACTCCTGCGGGGTCATCCCGTGCTTCTCGGCCGACTCGGCGACCTTCTGTCCATGCTCGTCGAGGCCGGTGAGGAAGAAGACATCCTTGCCGTTCATGCGTTGGAACCTGGCCAATGTGTCGGCGGCCATGGTCGTATACGCGGTCCCGAGATGGGGGACATCGTTGACGTAGTAGATGGGCGTGGTTATCGAATAGCTCTCTGCCATCTTTGGTGATTCTCCTTGCAAGTCGAATGCGCCTCGGCTGCTCTCGTTGGCAGTGGGCGCTGTAGCCTGCGGTCCGATCGCGCGATCTTGCTCTCCGCGCTAATCTACATGTGCGTGCGTTAACACAGGATGCTATTTTACACTGACCGCGCGCGACGAACTGTCATACCGGCTTGAATGTCCGATCGCGCGCATCGTCTCTGGGGGGATGGGCGTGGACGGGTACGGATGCAGAGCGTGGCCGTAGGCCCTACTCCCTAGAGCTGCGGGCGCGCATGGCAATCCCGTACGCCTCCTCCTTAGGGATAGAGAAACGCCTTGAGAGCTCCCGTGCGATCTTGGAGGCGCCCATACCCGATGCGGCGAGCTCTGTTGCGGTGTCCTCTGGGTTCGCCTTAGAGCTGTCGTCGGCAACGGGTTTATCCTCCCCCTCGGCGGGAGGGCCGATTACGAGCACCACCTCGCCCTTCAGCTCCCCCTCGCGCGAGGAGACCTGCTCGAGAAGCGAGATGGCGTCGGCAACCAGGTACTCCTCGTGGATCTTGGTGAGCTCGCGGGCCATGCACACCCTGCGGCGAGGGAAGACCTCGGCGATGTCGGAGAGCGATGCGAGAGTGCGGTGGTTTGACTCGTAAAAGACGAGAAGTGCGTCCAGCTCAGAAAGCGCTCTTAGGGTTGAGACTCGCTCGGAACTCTTCCTAGGTAGGAACCCACCAAAATAGAAAGCCTTCGCGGGGATCCCGCAACCCGCCACAGCCGTGACGACAGCACTTGCACCGGGCAGCACAGTCACGGCCAGCCCCGCTTGTCGGACCGCCTCCACGACGCGCTGCCCCGGGTCGCTGATGCACGGCATGCCCGCATCCGACACGAAGGCGACGCGCTGCCCGGATGCGACGCGCTCGATGATCTCGGGGATCTTCGAGGCGGTGACGTTCTCGTCGCATCTCTCAATGGGGGTGGAGATCCCATGGCGCGAGAGGAGCTTGCGCGTGACCCTGGTGTCCTCCGCGAATATGACGTCCGCATCACCGAGGGCCTCGATGACGCGGACGGTCGAATCTCCCATGTTGCCTATCGGAGTGGCGCACACCTCAAGGATGCCCGATGCGCGCGCATCGCGGTCAGTTGTCGATGAGGCCATTGTCGTCGATCAGCGAGTCGAACAACCCGTCGAGGTACTCCTCGGCCTTGGTGATGAGAGTGGCATCGATGTGCACGGCGTTATCAGAGGTCGGGAACTTCCCGCCTTTGACGCCTGCGTCGTATGCCGCCAGAGCTTCAGAGAGCACCTTCTTGCCATCCATGAACGCATTGGCGTGCTTGGGAAGCCTTTCTCCCATCCCGAGCACATCATGCAATACCTGCACCTCGCCGTCGCAATCCGGTCCGGCACCGATGCCAATGGTGGCAAACGGGAACGTAAGCGTGATGTGGCGGGCCAGCTCCGCCGGGATGCATTCGAGCACGCAGGCCTGCACCCCCGCGTCGGCATAGCGTTCGCATGCAATGAGAAGCTCGGAGATCTGCCCGAGATCCCTACCCTGCGCCTTGAAGCCGCCGAACTGATTGACAGACTGCGGGGTGAGACCGAGGTGTCCGACAACCGGGATCCCGTGATCGATGAGCTCTCCGATGAGCAAGACGGTGGCGGAGGTGGCCCCCTCGATCTTGACGGCGCCCGCACCGCCCTCAGCTATAAGCCTAGCGGCGTTGTGCATGCCCTCCTCGAAGGATGCCTGATAGCTCATGAAGGGCATGTCGGCCACAATGAACGGGCGAGCAGCTCCTCTCACGACGGACCTCGTCGCAGAGAGCATGTCGTCCATCGTCACCGGCAACGTCGAGTCGTGCCCAAGCATCATCATCCCGAGGGAATCGCCGACGAGAATCGAATCGATGTTGGTGGTATCAACAATGCGCGCCATGGTGTAGTCGTAGCAGGTAATCATCGTAACCTTGCGGCGATTGCGCTTTGCCTCCAAGAAGATGTCAAGCGTATTTCTGCTAGTCATGACCTCACCTCCAGACATGTTCGACATCCTTGATCTTCTGTATCACCTTTCCATATTCTATTCCGTCTCGCACAACGCTTGTACCATCGGCCAACCTTATGAGCGCTTTGTTTGTGCCAGATAGATCGCAGGGGTTCATGATTGTTTCATCACAGGCGTAGATCCCCAGTTTCTCTCGCATAACCACCGCTAGATCCATCAGCGGGGTCACCGTGAAATCCCTCTCCAGGATGCGCGGGTGCGGTATGGAGAGATGCTCTGTGCGTATCACCTCGCCCTCGTAGTCGAGGAGATCTAGATCGAGCGTCCTGGGACCATTGCGGATGATCCTCTCGCGGTGGAAATCGTCTTCGATCGCAAGGAGTGAGTCCAGGAGCTCTACGGGGCTAAGAGTGGTCTGCACCCAGGCTGCGGAGTTGGCGAAGTCGGCCTGCTCGTCGTAGTAGGCGGGCTCCGTGCGATAGATCGAGCTCGACGCTATGACACGGACGCCGTCCAGCGCGTCGATGGCGGCAAGGGCGCTCTCGATGTTGGCAGCAGGATCCCCCATGTTCGATCCCAGAGCCACCAGGGCGCGCTTGCCGGGAAGCATCGTGGGGATGCCGAGGGTGGCCTGGCTGGAACTGCGGTCGGTGATCTGCGCGAGCAGGGAGTTGGAAGCAACCTGCAGGGCCTGGACGGTTCCCGCGACGTCGTGCACACGGAAGACCCTGGCTCCTCCTGCATATGCGATGGCGGATGCCACCTCCGAGGGAAGAGCTCTGTCCGATGCGACCTCTATCCCACAGACCTTTCCAAGAGTCGCCTTACGCGAGAAGGCCGCAATGAGCGGGTAGCCGAGGTTGGAGAAAGTCTCCATGCCCGACAGGATCCTCATGTTGTGCCACGCGTTCTTACCGAAGCCAGGGCCGGGATCGATGCATATCCTGCTGGGATCGACGCCGGCGCGCTCTAGCCTCCCGGCGGACTCCAGAAGATCGGCGGAGATCTCTACGAGTACGTCGTCGTAGTGCGGGTCGTCCTGCATGGTCTCCGGCGTGCCGAGCATGTGCATCGTGATCAGCCCCGCATCGCATCCGGCGGCAACATCTACCATAGCCGAATCCGAGAAGCCCGAGATGTCGTTTATTATCGCGGCTCCGCTCTCGACGCATCTGGCCGCGACCTCGGGATGCCTGGTGTCGATGGAGACTATCACGCCCCTCGAGGCGAGCTCTAAGACCACCGGCAAAACTCGCGAAAGCTCCTCTTCAACCGATACCTCAGACGAGCCAGGGCGCGTGGATTCGCCGCCAACGTCGATGATGTCCGCGCCGTCGGCGACCATCTCCATGGCGAAGGCAACGGCTTTTTCGAAGCTGTCGTGCTGTCCGCCATCGGAAAAGGAGTCGGGGGTCACGTTGAGTATCCCCATCACATACGGCCGGGATAAAACCAGGTGCCTGGGGCCGTCGGTTCCCCCGATCCTCCAGGCGCAAACGGACGGCAGCGCGAACCTCCGTCCGCTGTGGCCCTGCTCCATCTAGAACATCCTCTGCCCGTAGATGTGGTTCATCGCCTCGGCGCGGGTGATGGAGTTGGAACGGAAGGTGCCACGGACCGCGCTGGTGGTGGTCTTGGTGCCGGGTTTCTTGACGCCCCTCATCGTCATGCACATGTGCTCGCACTCGATGATGACCATGACACCGTAGGCATGCAGCTGTTCCATCAGCATGTCAGCGATCTGGGAGGTGAGCCTCTCCTGCACCTGTGGGCGCCTGGCATACGCGTCGACCAACCGTGCGATCTTGGAGAGGCCGCAGACCTTCCCGTCATCACCTGGAATGTAGGCGACGGCCGCATTGCCAAAGAACGGAACGAGATGGTGCTCGCAGAGAGAGTAGACAGGAATGTCTTTTACAATCACCATCTCCTGGTGGTTTTCGTCGAAGAGAACCTCGAACAACTCGGCCGGATCCTGCTCCATGCCGGCGAAGACCTCGTCGCACATCCTGGCGACCCTAGCCGGGGTCTTCTGCAGACCTTCCCTGTCAGGATCCTCCCCTATCCCCTCGAGAAACATCCTCACAGACTGTTCGATCTTTGCGTGATCCATTACCCCTACTCCTCATTCTCTGTTGACCCAAGCACAAACACACGGGTCAGATGCACACGCGGCCCGGAGCTACGCCCCGGACCGCGGTTCTTTTACAACAGACATCCGCTTAAGAGATTATCCACTGTCCTAACCGTCGTGTCGATTGGAATCATCGCCCGAAGAGCCTTCGGCCCAAGAATCATCGACGATCGTGGAATCGTCCACAGTGGGATCCTCGGATCGCTGATCGGCACGACGATCAAGGGAGTCAAGGAACTCCCTGGCTCTGTCCGCATCGGACGCCTTCTCCGAGATGAAGTCGGTCTGCGAAATATCGGAATCGTCGACGGTCTTACCGTCCGGACTCGGGTCAAACGGGGCATAGGAACCCGTCTCCTCGCGTATCTTGCGCGCCTCCTCCTCGGCGCGGCGCTCACGCGGAGGCTTGCGCAGGTTGCGCGGGGTGGTCCTGGACTCGCCATCGACCGTCTTCTCCTCCGCGAGACGATTTTGCTCCTTGATCTCATCCTCGTGCGCGAGATACTCGTCCCACTTGTTGTCGAGGAGCGCCACGACGGCGTCTCCCTCGACGGTCTCACGCTCCAGAAGGACGTTGGCCATCAGGTCAAGCTGCTCTCGGTTCTCGGTGAGGATCCTGCGCGCGACATCATGCGCCTCGGTCATCAACCTGGCGACCTCGGCGTCGATCTTGCTGGCGGTGGCCTCCGAGTAATCGGGAGTCGATCCGTAGTCCCTTCCGAGGAACACCTCGTGGTTGGAATCGCCGTAGACCTGCGCGCCGAGCGCATCGGTCATGCCGTAGCGAGTGACCATCTGTTTGGCCTGCTTGGTGGCGCGCTCCAAGTCGTTGCTGGCCCCGGTGGTGACATCACCGATCGCGACCTCCTCGGCCACGCGGCCTCCCAGAAACATCGAGAGCTCGTCGATCATCTGGCTGCGGGAGACAAGGAAACGATCCTCATCGGGCATGGAGAGCGTGTAGCCTAACGCCTGGCCTCGCGCGATGATCGAGATCTTGTGCACCCTGTCGGCATGCTCGAGCAGATGCCCTACAAGCGCATGACCCGACTCGTGGTAGGCAATGACGCGCTTCTCCTGGTCGGTGATGATGCGGCTCTTGCGCTCGGGGCCCGCGATGACGCGCTCGATAGCCTCCTCAAGCTCGGAGTTGGTGATGGTCTTCTTGCCAAAGCGGGCTGCAAGAAGGGCTGCCTCGTTCATGAGGTTGGCCAGATCGGCACCGGTGAACCCTGGGGTGAGCTGCGCCAGTCTTTCGAGATCGACATTGGATGCGAGAGGTTTGCCCCTGGAGTGGACCTTGAGGATCTGCTCGCGTCCCTTGAGGTCGGGCCTGTCCACGATGACCTGGCGGTCGAAGCGTCCCGGACGCAGGAGCGCCGGATCGAGGATGTCGACGCGGTTGGTGGCTGCGATCAGGATGACCGTGGCGTGATCGTCGAAGCCGTCCATCTCGACGAGGAGCTGGTTGAGCGTCTGCTCGCGCTCGTCGTGTCCACCTCCGAGTCCGGCGCCCCTCTGGCGTCCCACCGCGTCGATCTCGTCAATGAAGATGATCGAGGGTGCAGCGGCCTTGGCCTGCTCGAAGAGGTCGCGGACTCTCGACGCACCGACTCCCACGAACATCTCCACGAAGTCGGAACCCGAGATGGAGAAGAAGGGCACATCGGCCTCGCCAGCCACAGCCTTGGCGAGCAGCGTCTTGCCGGTTCCCGGAGGGCCGACAAGAAGCACTCCGTGCGGGATCTTGGCGCCCATGCGCTCGTAGTTCTGTGGCGTTGCGAGGAAGTCCCTAACCTCCTCGAGCTCCTGGACCGCCTCGTCGATTCCAGCAACGTCGGAGAACTTGACCTTGGGTCTCTCCTCCACAGCCTTCTGGCTCTTGGTCTTCCCAAACTGCATCTGCTTGTTGTTGGCGCCCTGCATCTGACTCATGAAGAACCAGAAGACTCCGACGATCAGAACGATCGGAAGAAAAGTTGTGAGTAGGGTGAGCCAGATACTATTGCCCGATATCGTGACGTTATATTCGACCTCGGGATGAGACGCCATCAGCTCGTTGAGCGACTCCTCACCCACGTATGTGGTGGAAAACGCGATAGGATCCGCTGCCTCGGAGGCACCCTCCTCGCGGTAGGTTCCCGTGATCCCGCCAGTGGATGCGTCGTAGTTAACCTCCACGGCTCTGCCGTCGTTGACCGTTGCCACGAATGTGCTCGTGGTCATCTGCTCGACCTGCGTCCTGCCTACACTGAACATCTGGTAGAACAGTATCGATACGAACACGAGCAGCAGGATGCTGTAGATGATTCTACTTCTGTTGTGCTTCTGCTGGTTGCTATCCAATTTCCCTCTCAATCCTCTGTGTCATCTCGCTGGACCCACCGCGGCTTGCTGTCCGGCCCTGTCGAAACCGGTGTCACTCGCCATCCGAGTAGACGGACGGGTCCAGGATCCCCACGTAGGGGAGGTTCCTGTAGCTTTCGGCGTAATCGAGCCCGTATCCGACGATGAACTCGTTGGGAGCTGTCATCCCGAGGTACTTCGGCTCCACGTTTGTGTCGACTCCCAGCTCTTTCTTGAGAAGTACTGCTATCTCGATGGAGTTCGGATGCCTCGACTGCAGATTCTTCTGGAGATATTTGAGCGTGAGCCCAGAGTCGAGGACATCGTCCACGAGAAGCACGTCCTTGCCCTCGATGTCCTGGTCGAGGTCCTTGATGACCCTCACGACACCGGAGGACTTGGCCGCCGACCCGTAGCTCGAGACGATCATGAACTCTATCTCTACGTCGAGATCCAACTTACGTACGAGATCGCACATGAAGATACAGGCGCCCTTGAGTACAGTGACCACGATGAGCTTGCGCCCCTTGTAGTCCTCGCTGATCTTTTTGGCCATCTCCTCGACGCAGCTGTCGATTTCCTCGGCGGAGTAGAGCACCTCTTTTATCTCTGGGTTCATCGACCTCGCAACCTCTTTCAAGAACACCGACGATGCCTTTGGGCACAATGCCAATATGCTAATGCTTAGTTTCGCTGAGAACCCGATTATCTGCCAACTTCCATCCTTTGAACATAGCTGAGGGTTAGATAACTCCGCAGGAAGTCGGTGAAACCCGCTCAACCGTTGCACGCAGCGGACCCGGGCCTCACCCTCTGCTACGCGCGTCCAGCAAAGCAGCCTTAGCCAGGACCATCCTGTCGTTGCGGTTGAACCTTGCCAAGCCGCCAAGGAAGATGAGGTTCTCGGTGGGAGACTTCCTGGAGGCTATAAAGTCCATCACCTGTACCGCGTTGTCCATGTTCTCGGGATTGTCCACCACCACTAGGGCATCGTTTGCCCAAGCGTAGGGACCTATGAGGTACGCATCCACGGGCTCCCATGCGGTGGTGAGAACAAACCTCGTCGCAGGAGAGCTGCCTATGTGCTCCCTCTCGGCGTCGACCCACTCGTTGATGGAGCGGCTGAGCGCAACTGGGTTGGAGTCGGAGAATTCCAACACTTCGACGGCGGAGCACCTCTGGCGCACGGACTCCACGAGCTCCGCGAAACCTGGGTCCTGGTCGAGGAGCACGAGCACCCTGTCAAAGCCGCCCTCCGCAACAGCGTTGCAGACTCTGGCGTTGGCATCGACGTCGGAGGCGCTGGCGAAAAACACCGGCATCCTCTCGCCGTAGATCACAGGCGAGAGCGAGATGTAGGCCGGCGCGGCGTCGGGCACGGCGATCACGCAGGTGCTCCCCCAGCCCAGCGATGAGCGGCGGCCTCGCTCGTAGACGTCTAGGCTCATCTGAGTCTTGTCGGTTCTCCCGATCCTAGAGACCTCGCCCAGTCCCTCGTCACGAAGCGATGCCTCGATGTCTGTTCCGATGAACTCGCCCGTCCCCATGAGGACTATCTCGTCGGGATCGAGATGAGAGATCGCCTGGTGGGCGGCCTCGGGGAGGATGTCCTGCCTCGTATTGAACATGACGGCGTCGAGGACTCCGGCCAGCGCGGTGGTTAGGATCGAGTCGTCCGGGCAGTCAGCGGAGACCAGCATCGCAGTCTTCTGTGCGGAGGTGTAGCTGGAGGCGATCGACACCGAGGTGCTGTAACGGTTGTCCCCGGTGATCGCGTCTATCGCGTCATCGGCGCCGGAAACGTCCTCGTCGATAAGCTCCATGATGCGCCTCTCCGACTCAATGGATCCCTCGCGACCACCGATGGCCCGGTAGAGTCCGCAGACCTCCGAGGCCGTACCCATCATGCGGGTATGGCCCTTCTCAATCCAGATGGCCTTGTTGCAGAGGCGCTCGATCTGGTCGTTGTTGTGCGAGACTATCAGGACGGTGACGCCGTGGTTCTTGATGAGATCGGAGATGCGACGCTCGCATTTCTGCTGGAACATGAAGTCGCCAACGGAGAGCACCTCATCGACGATGAGTATCTCGGGAACGATGACCGTGGCGATCGCAAAAGCGATACGAGCAACCATTCCCGAGGAGTAGTTCTTGAGCGGCATGTCGAGGAACTGCTCAATCTCGGCAAACTCGACGATGTCGTCGAAGTTCTGGTCAATGAACTTGCGGGGGTAACCCAGCAGCGCGCCGTTGAGGTAGATGTTCTCACGGGCGGTGAGATCCATGTCGAACCCGGCTCCGAGTTCGATCAGCGGCGCGATCTTGCCGTTGACCTCGACCGTCCCCTTGGTGGGTTCGAGCACGCCGGCGACGATCTTGAGCATCGTCGACTTGCCGGAGCCGTTGGTGCCAAGGATTCCGAAGACGTCCCCGCGCTTCACCTCAAACGAGACATCCTCGAGCGCGTGGAACGCCTTGAACATCAGCTCGCGGCGGGCTATGGCAATGACGTACTCTTTGAGGTTGTTGAGCTTTTCGCTCGCCATGTTGAAGACCATCGTCACGTTGTCTACCTTGATCATCGTCTCCTCAGCGTTGGAGTCGATGTCGGTGGACTCGCCGATGAACGACGTGTTTATATCACGGCTCATTCGCTAAAGCTCCTTCGTAATCTGCCCCGCAGGGTCGGTACTACACGCCAGACCCTTGTCACTCCGGTATCCACTGGAGGGTGCAGAGTAGGTTTCGAACAACGCTGCCAATCGCTAGATCTTGTACATGAAGTCGAAGACTTCCTTGCGCTGGAGGGTGATCTGCATC
>CAYRYP010000042.1:0-12772 GCA_964428485.1 uncultured Coriobacteriaceae bacterium | reverse complement strand
TGGGGGTGACGCTTTATGGGCACGGGTCCCAAGAAGAGATCGACGGGGATGAGATCGCTAGCGGTCTACTGGAAGGTCACAATGAGGCACAAGCCCATGTTCGCGCTGGCGCTCCTCACCACACTCGGGTTCGTGTTCTTCCTCTCCTACGCCAACCCGATGATACTCGGCATGATCGTGGATCAGATCTCGGCGCAGCAGGTGGGAGCGGACGAGGTGTTCGAGGTGTTCGGACCGCTGGTAGGCGCACTCGTGGCTGTAAACGTTATAGGGCAGGTGTGCTCCAAGACCCAAGACTACGCTACATGGAAGCTCGAGATCTCCGCCTCGTATGACCTGGCGACGATGGCCTTCGACACGCTCTCCAACCAGTCGATGACGTTTCACTCCAACCGTTTCGGAGGCTCGCTGGTGAGCCAGACCCAGAAGTTCATAAACGCCTACACAACATTGATGGAGTCGCTGATATACGCCGTGATCCCCATAGCCAGCTCCGGCGTGTTCACCGTGGCCCTGCTCGCCCCGATCGTGCCCGCATACGTCGCAATACTGATCGTACTCATGGCCGGATACGTGCTGGTGGCCTACAAGCTCTTCAAAAGGATACTGCCGCTGAACTCCACGGCCGCAGGCGCGCAGAACATGCTCTCCGGGGAACTCTCCGATTCAATCACCAACATACTGTCAGTGAAGACCTACGGACGCGAGTCGTACGAGCGCGACATCTTCGACAGAGCCAACCGAAGCGTCGTGGCCGCCGACTCCAAGCGCATGCGGGCCTCGATCCTGCGCGGTGCAATAACCAGCGCGATCATAGTGTTGATGATGGTGGCGGTTTCAGTGTTCATCGCCGGGGGCAATGCGTGGTTCGGCATAAGCGCGGGAACACTCGTGATGATGTTCACCTACACCTATTCGATGACCAACCAGTTCAACCGCATAAACCTCACTCTACAGCAGCTCAACCGCGGCCTTGGAGACGCGCACGACATGACTGAGATCCTAAACGAGCCGAGACTGGTCGACGACGTCCCGGATGCAGTGGACCTCGTGGTAAGCCACGGAGAGATCATCATCCGTGACCTCGACTTCTGGTACATCGATGCCAACGAGAGCGACAAAGTATTCGAGCACTTCTCGCTGGAGATCCCCGCCGGGCAGCGCGTGGGCCTTGTAGGAAGATCTGGCTCAGGCAAGACCACATTAACAAAGCTGCTGCTGCGCCTCTCCGACATCCAGCAGGGCTCGATCCTCATTGACGGCCAGGACATCTCAAAGGTCAAGCAGACCAGCCTGCGCCACCAGATAGCCTACGTGCCTCAAGAGCCCCTGCTGTTCCACCGCACGATCTCGGAAAACATCGCCTACGGTAAGCCCGGAGCCTCGTTCGACGAGATACGCCAGGCAGCAATCGACGCGAACGCGCTGGAGTTCATCGAGAAGCTCCCGAAGGGCTTTGATACGCTCACCGGTGAGCGCGGAGTCAAGCTCTCGGGCGGGCAGCGCCAGCGCATCGCGATCGCAAGAGCCATCCTGGCAAATACCCCGATACTCATCCTGGACGAGGCCACGAGCGCGCTCGACTCTGAGAGCGAGAAGCTTGTGCAGGACGCACTCGTTCGGTTGATGGAGGGACGAACCTCGCTGGTGATCGCGCACAGGCTCTCCACCGTCGCGAGCCTCGACCGCATAGTGGTGCTCTCCGAAGGAGGGATCGTCGAGGACGGCACTCACGCCGAGCTCATCGAGGCCAACGGCGAGTACGCGCGTCTCTGGGAGCGCCAAAGCGGCGGCTTCCTGGAGTAGCGGGCGGCAATTTGATGACAAACGATCAGGTCTTAGACCTGATACTTCTCCTTCAGGTAGGCGATGATGTCATCATTTCCGTTGATGAGCCTGCCCTCGGCATAGAGATACGGGATCAGGTCGGCGTTACCGCCAAGCCCCAGTAGCTCCTGATAGGGAGCCTCCTGCTCAACATCGCGCTTGTCGAGCTCGATTCCGTTCTCGTTAGCGAATGCAACCGTCACAGCACAGGTCTCGCACGGCGCCCAGTAGTACAGGATCGGGGTTTCCATCGAATTCTCCTTCCGATCGGCCCGCCCGTAGGACGGATGAAATTCTATGGCAGATGATACACCAGGGTCCGCACCTGCATCTGCACCTGCGCATCTCTATCGAGCGGATCGGTCAAGTCCCTAGATGAGATCTTTAGCATGAAGCGCAGCTCCAAAAGCACCCATCAGCTGCGAGTCTGCATTTGCCTCGATATCGTATCCCAGCTTTTCTGACAACCTCTGACGTAAGCGAGCATTAAGCGCCACTCCGCCTGTCATTACAACAGGCGGTCTAACTCCGATCCTTTTGGCTAAACCTGCAACACGTTCGACAACAGATGTGTGTATACCAGCAACAACATCAGGTATAGGAATACCCTCGGAGAGCTTGGAGATCACCTCAGACTCGGCAAACACCGTGCATGTGGATGAGATTGTGGCAACACCATTAGAGCGCTCGTCATAATCTGAGAGATCTGAAACATCACACGCAAAGATAGAGGCCATTACATCAAGAAAACGGCCTGTTCCCGCCGCGCATTTATCGTTCATCGCGAAGTTTTCTAAATCTCCCTCAGGCGTGATGGATAAAACCTTTGCATCCTGGCCGCCAATGTCTATGACCGTTCGCACTCCTGGAAACATTGCCGATGCAGCCTTTGCATGACAAGAAAGCTCTGAGAGTTGTACGTTGGTCCAATCCAAGAGATTGCGGCCATATCCAGTAGCGCACGAAGCAGAAATATCGTCCATTGTGATGCCAGCATCGTCAAAGGCCGCTTTGATGGCGTCTTGTGGACCAGACGTTCCTGCGCCAGATGCAGCAAGTCCGCGTCCGATCAGGTCTGCATTTTCATCTATGATCACACTCTTTGATGCAGTCGAACCAACATCAATGCCCAGAAAATAGCTAGCTTTGCTCATCTAGGGTTGCTCCTTAGCCCGAAGAAAAGACAGAACCCACACCACAAAATGATGTGGGTTCATGTTCGTTGAAATCACGTATCAAAATCAACAGCTCAGATAGAAGAGGCATTTAGCGACTTTCCCTTTTGCCCATCTTTGCAAATGATCTCGTTGGACAAGAGAAAACGTCTATATGAGCTCAGCCAATGTCTCTATCTGTGTCCTTGCCTGCTCGTAGCTTTCGGTTGACTGATCTACCTCGACGGTTATGCACTTCAAACCGGCTTTGCGAACGGCCCTTGTAACCAAAGGCGCTTCGAACTCTTCAGGATCGCAGAACTTTGCAAGCAATATGATCACAGCATCCGCACCTGCTGCCTGGGCCTTTTTCACCAGTGCATCTACATGCTCTTTTTTAGGATCAAAAAGCTCGGTGTCTGCCCTAAGCGAGCACCATCCGTCTGCCAAAGCCTCAATTGGGTCGCCTTCTTCAGGAACATCACGGCTAAAGGCACGAGATTCCTTGGCAAGATCATCTGCCACGATGGCCATCTTGTTGTCTTCTAGAATCGAGACAATAGCAGGAATGTCTTCATATATACCTGAAAGAACCACCTTGTGATACCCATCTGAGGACGCTGGCAGCTCAGCTAAAGCAGAGTTGAGTTCGCGTAGCTGTTTGAGATGCTCTGCCTTGTCAGCAAAATAGCCGGACTGTATAACCGCCAAGCGAGCACCAAGACTAACCTCAGCAGGATGCGAACCTGCTAGCTCCACGAAGTCTCGCATTGCTGCTCTCCACTGGTTGTACAGCTTTATAGCAGACATCAGCTGATCATCTTCGATGATGGTATTGCAGCATTCCTCTACGCGACGGCGCACCTCTTTGTAAGCCTCAATGGCATATTCTCGCCCAGCGCTACCCTGCCTGTTTTGGGGATTTGTTACATAGATCATAGGCACCCTGTTGCCCATCGCGACCTTCCAGTTTTGCGAGAAAGCACGCAATGTATCGCAAAGTCCGGTGATCATCATGCCGGAGAGCTTATCGAGCTTTCCGGTAAGCCCCATCTCCAAAGTCGTTTGACATATTGAGCAGTAGAAGGGAGGGAAGTATTTTTTGGCCTCTGTGACAGAAGTCAGCATCCCCCACACTCCAAAGGGGATGGCCCCAGCAGCATACACAAGCTCCTCAGGAACATGATAAGGCCCCACACCAATCACGCGCTTACCTGAAGCAAGGTGCTTGTCAATCTCGGCATTCGGGTTGTTGGCCAGCTCCTCGAAGGAGGCCAGCATCGATGCAATATCCGCCATGTTGTTACTCCCCCTTCCTGTTGTTTTCCATAATCTCAACAAGACCTTGCACACGAGTTACATACTGCGCCTCGCTAAAGTTACGAGGATCAGACTGATCGCCGTCAAAGGTAACCACGGGAATGTTGAGATCGCTGGCAATACGACGACTCAATTCAAGGGCGGTTCCCGACCACATCTTGCAGGATCGGTTGATGTGAACGAGACCACCATCAACTTTGCCATCAAGACAAAGCTGCTTGCGAAGCTCTACCGTGCGTTCGATATTGATGGCGTTTGGAACCTCCAAATAAGCGCGCATCAGCTCATCGGTGTTTCCATATGTGAATGCAAAGGAGGGTCCATAGACACATGCTGTGACATTAGTCCCGGTGTTTTTAAGCGTGGAGTAGGTAACTCTCAGGTATGGCCAGCAGGCAATGCCCTCGAACATTATCCTGTTGCGCTCTTCGACCTTGAAGGTAGATTTCTTCTCCCTAACGAACTCTTTGTACTCTTCTATAAGTGCCTTAAAGGCTTCGAGGCTTTCTTTCTTGCCACGCGCCATAGTGGCAACTGCCATGTGATTAAAAAGCTCAAAGCCCTTAAGAGGAGAGGGCTTGTAGTTCATGTAGGTGGTAGCTTCAAGCCAGGCTTCTCCTACTGCATTTGATGTTTCGCAAACCTCTTTGAACTTCTCTTCATCCCAAGTCTTGCCGGTAATCTCACAAAGCTGCTCTATAGCTGCATCGAATTGCCCGCGCACATAGGCGATACGTTTTTCGTCAGCATTGTACTTATCGTTAAAGGGAACATCGATCATTATCAGCGGAATATCCAACTCATAAGCCAAGTTCTCATACCAGTTCATCATGCAATTGCATATGTTGTTGCAGCACAAGACGAAATCTGGCAAGGGCATATCACGCTCAGCATTTGGACACTTGCCTAAATCTGCATAGGCAAGGTTGATGCGGGAATAAGCACAAAGGTCGTTGGAGTACCCAAGCTCACCTTCAGCATGCTCACACATCGCTAAACCGGCACCCTTAGCAGAAATAGCGGCCGCTTGACTCTCGGGATACACAACATGGATCCCGAGAGTCTGCGGGATTTCCTGTGGAAAGTTCGAGGAGATCCACCCCACTTTTTCTCCCCTTGCTTTTGCAGCCAATGCATCCTCATAAACATCGTCTGCAATTTTGGCAAGCCACTTAGCAGCCGATAACTTCTCTGCAGCTTCCTGCGTCATTTTCATCCCCTCCCCTTAATTGACTCATCGCAAAACTCTTTCCGAATTAACTATGAGTTCGCATAATGCGTATCTCACTGCAAGCCAGATAAAACATTAGTGATACAGCTATTGAGATTATCTCGGACTACTTGCGATCTCCTTGAGTGATCACTCCCTCGTCCTCCATAGCTTTGATTTCATCTAGCGAATAACCATAGCTTTCAAGCACTTCCTCGGTGTTCTCTCCTACCAGAGGTGCCTTTTCATACGGAGGCATTGGCGTCTCTTCAAAAGAGAACGGAACTCTAACTAGCGCCTTTGGCCCACGTGGATAATCCATCTTATAAAAGACGTCGTTAGCCCAAGCCTGTTCATCATCTACGATCTCTTCGTATGTTTTGCATAGCGCATATGGAATATCTAGTTCGGTAAGTATTGGTTCCCACTCATCCGCAGTTTTGGTTTTAAAGGCTTCTTGTATAACATCGTACAGCTCGCCTTGACGATTCTGTTCGAGCATCTTTTTCTGGTCGCTAAAGACCGGATCATCAATAAGATCCTCACGCCCAATAGCTGTCATGACTTTAGGGAAATAAATCGCATAGATGGGACCCATGATCTGGAAAAAACGCCCATCTTTAGTTTGAACTGCAGGTTGGTGGGGAAGCTGATTGTCTCTGCGGTCAAAGGGAAAGCTCATACCGCCAAACTCAGTGCCATACTGTGCGGCTTGAATAGCAAATGCCTGCACCCAAATAGCGGTGTGCAAAAGACTGGCGGTAACCTTTTCGCCCTTGCCAGTACGAAGCTGTCTGTATAGAGCCCCAAGCACACCACAGGTTAGGGCCAAGGCACTCTGATGATCACCAATAGCAGGCATCATATTAGGAGGAACAGTGCCCTTCTGATACAAAGATCCCGTCCATCCGCTTCTAGCAAAAAAGGCAGTGTAGTCAAAACCAGGAAGATCTTTGTCTGGACCCTTTTCTCCAAATCCAGTTAGACTCGCATAGATCAAGCGAGGGAAGCGCTCCTTGAGCTCCTCGTATGTCAGGTTTTTGCGAGCTAGCGCTTGGGGACGCCAATTAGTTAGAAACACATCTGCGTCATCTAAGAGCTTATAGAGGATTTCCATCCCCTTTTCGCTACGAAGATCGATCACGATGCCCTTTTTGTTCGCGTTCTCAAGATCTGTGGCCATATCCTCTAGAGGATCATTTGGGCGACCTTCATTCGAGGCGGTATAGCGCAGATTATCACCCTTGGCAGTCTCGATCTTGACTACCTCCGCCCCCATGTCAGCCATGATTCTTCCCACTGCAGGGACAGCAATAAAGGTTGCAAGCTCCACAACCTTCACCCCATCTAGCGGGCGACGCTCAAGAGTGTCCATAAATAATCTCCTTCATCGTGGTTTGTATGACAGTCCCGTCATCATAAGGGGTTTTCAAACTCGGTTCCCCGGATCAAAAGACTATCCGACTGGTTATTTGGTTTGACAGGAGAAAATAGATTCGAACCTACTTAAATTTGGGTCACTGGCACTATGACCTTGCTTATGAAAAGTGCACTCAACATGTGTGCTTTGAAGCGTTAACGCGCTCAAGTTTGAGCCCTATAATTTTCGGTAGCGGCTGGTTGGAGAGACATCCCGGGCGAGGGCCGCCCAACCGGGACGAAGCTAGCCATTGTTTTTGTCTGTTTTAGAGGAAAGAAGGAGACAGGCGTTGGAGAACAAGTACTATCCGCATCTTGCGGCCCCCATCACCATCAAGGGGGTAACCTTCAAGAACAGGATCTTCGGGGCACCGGTTTCCAACCCCGAGCTCGACCCGGATTGCCATATGCGCAAGGAAGACAGGGCGTTTCACGAGTACCGCGCCAGCGGTGGACTCGCGAGCGTCGCGATCGGCCTTGGCATCGTAGATCCGATAGGAAGAACCCACACCAAGGAGATCACACTCTACGACATCATGTCGCTGCCCTCTCTCAAGCTGATGGCCAACGACATGCACAAACACAACTGCAAGGCCGTGATGGAGCTTGCCCACGGTGGGAAGTACGCCAACGCTAGGGGCCATGGTGGCATCGAGGACGGGCAGCCCATCGGACCCAACGACGAACTCAACCCCGACGGCGTTCAGATCAGGGCGATGAACGAGGATGACATCAATCGCGTGGCCGAGTGCTTTGGCAACGCCGCCAGGCTGGTCAAAGAGGCCGGCTTCGATATGGTGCTCATCCATGGCGGGCACGGCTGGCTCCTAGGGCAGTTCATGTCTCCGCAGATGAACCACCGCACCGACAGGTGGGGCGGCAGCCTCGAGAACAGAATGCGCTTCCCGCTGCTGGTGATCGAGAAGGTGAGGGAAGCTGTTGGGCCCAACTTCCCGATCGAGTTCCGCATGAGCGGTGCAGAGTACACCGAGGGCGGGTACGGCATAGACGAGGGCGTCGAGATAGCCAAGATGATCGATGGCAAGGTCGACATCATCCATGTCTCGGCCGGGGTACACGAGGATGTTGAGACGTTCGTGATCACCCATCCCTCAATGTTCATCGAACACGGCTGCAACGTTCATCTCGCAGCCGAGATCAAGAAGCACGTCACAACCCCGGTCGCCACTCTCGGAGGACTCAACGACCCCGACATGATGGAGGAGATCATCGCTTCCGGTAAGGCCGACATCGTCGAGGTGGCGCGCCAGTCGTTCTGCGACCCGTACTTCCCGGAGAAAGCCTTCTCAGGACGCAAGGACGACATCACCCGCTGCTGCCGGTGCTTCACCTGCTTCTTCAACTACCTCACCAACAGGACTTTCTGCTGCGCGTTCAACCCCGTTGTCGGAAACGAGTTGGAGAACCAGTCCGCGTTCCCGCCGACTACCCCGAAGAAGGTCATTGTAGTTGGAGGCGGCCCGGGCGGCATGCAGGCCGCTATCACGGCTGCTAAGCGCGGACACACGATAGACCTCTACGAGAAGGCCGACCGACTGGGCGGACAGCTTCTAGCTGAGCAGCACATTCCCTTCAAGGAGGACATGTACAACTTCGTGAAGGTCCTCGAGGGACGTTTGGACAGGGCAGGAGTCAATATCCACCTCAACCGAGAGCTCACCGCTGAAGAAGCCGCCGGGATGCAGGCAGATGTCATCATGGTGGCGGTAGGTGCTAGACCCATCGTGCCGCCGATCCCCGGAGTCGACAGCGACAAGGTAGTCTCACTCGACGCGCTGCACCAGAATCCGCCCGCCGTAGGCCAGAAGGTCGTCATACTGGGCGGTGGCCTCGTTGGCAGCGAATGCGCGATCTACCTCGACGGCCTAGGAAAGGACGTCACCGTCGTGGAGATGAAGGGCGACTGGGCGGAGGACTCCTACTTCATGCACAAAAACGCGATGAAGATCTATGTGAGAGACAGCAGGATCGACATCCGCATCTCCACCACCGCCAAGTGCATCGACGAGCGCGGACTTATCTGTGACGGGCCGGATGGTGAGGAGATCTTCGAAGCCGATACCATCCTGCTCGCCGCCGGTATGAAGGCCGACAGGGAGATTGTGGAGTCGTTCTATAACGCGGCGCCGCGCGTCTTTGAGATCGGCGACGCCATCCGGGCAGGGCGCGTGGTTGAGGCTGTGACCACCGGCTACTACAGGGCACTGGACATCTAGTACACCCAGCACACGCGAACAGCTAAGTTCACTGGGGCCTCGGTTCGCCTGCTTGGACCGGGGCCCTCTTCGTCCAAGCGCGGCAGCTTTCGCAAGCGCGCGAGAACGGCGGGCAGACAAAACTGCAACCTTGATGTGTTTTTTCAAGATGACGGCGTGCAACTGCACATCAACCCCGATAATCATAGGGAGTGCCCACAAGGGCGGAGCAACGATCATCCACGTGGGGAGCATGAGTGCCCACGGTGGGGAAAGGAGCCAAACATGGCTGACATGCAGGAGATCCACGACTTTCTCGATGAGTGCAACAAGGCAAGCGGAACCTTCTATCTCGTGACCATCAACGGCGACAAGCCCGCCTGCAGGCCTGTCGGATTCCATTTGATCGACAACGGAATCGAGTACTTTGGAGTGGGAACCTTCAAGGACGTCTACAAGCAGATCGAGGCCAACAAAAACATCCAGATAGTTGGGACCAAGGGCGCCGACTGGATTCGCATCTCCGGAACCGCTGTCATCGACGACGACCAGGCTCTTGTGGACAAGGCTCTCGAGGAGAACCCCTTCCTCAAGAACATCTACAACGACGAGACCGGCTACAAGCTGGGAATCTTCCACATCGAAAACGGCACCGCACAGTTCTACGAGCAGCTGATGCAGCTCGCCAAGACCGTGGAGTTCTAGGGTTTCCGTACACTCTGCGATAACCACTGACAACTCGGACCCTCCCTGCGACGATGACCGCGGGAGGGTCCGACTGCTTTTCATGGAGAGTCTCCCCCACCGCGCCGATGGCACGAAACCGGACACGTGCCGTTGTGTGCAGGATACTCGAACAGATGTTCCCTTATCGCGGTGGGCAAACTATACTTGACCTTACGGTTCAGCCAACGTAAGAGGGGATACCGGCGAGGATGCAAAACGCCCAGGAGCTCATAGAACAGCTACTCTCGAGTCCTGAGATGCGCAAGAGCCGCACGCTCTCGTCCAAAATCTACGAAGATGAGCCGATTTTTAAAACCGGTACCCAGATGCTCGAGGAGAAGAGGGCCGAAAACACCCTTCCGCCCATCCTACAAGAGCTCCGTGACCTGCAGAGAAGCCCGGAGGCCCGTCGCGAATCGCGGGCGTGGCTATTCGTACAGCAGGCTAGGATAGCCGAGGACTACGAGGACGACTACGATGGGTTCTCGGGAACGTTCCACCACTACTTCCCCACCTACCAAGATATGGTGAACAGTCAGCTACGGGGCTACTTCGCATGGCGCACCCGCATCAGACACGAAGAGGTAGTCAAGGGGCCGACGTCGTTCGCGTTCGTGCTGATCTACGAGCTGCTAAACGGAATCGGGAGCAGCAGCGCCGACGATGGCTTCTCCAAGCTGATGGAGTTCTGGGACTCCTACGGACCGATCGACCCCAAGATCAACAGGCACATGGGCACCTGGATGCGAGATTATGTCGTCTTCCACGGGCTCGACCGCAATCTCCTAGACAAGGTCACGCGAAAGGAAAGCAGTGTGGCCGCCGTGAGGAGAAGCATGCGAAAGCACATACTCTCGCCGGGGCCTACGCTCTGGGACAGCGCGGAGGTAAGCATGGCCAAGGGTGAAGGCGAGCAACCTCTCTCTACCGAGGACGCGCTCGCAAACGTACTCGACCACGAGGCGTTGCGCCCGCGCGGAGAGGTCTCCCCCATCGACGGCGATCTTGAGATCCAACAGGAGCGGGAGCACGTATTGGTGCGGTCGCTTGGAACCCTCGCCAACATCGACATACGTCAATTTGTGGCCTTCTCTGCGGCCCCCGAAACAACGATGATCGCCATCTGGCGTACGTGGGACATGTTCGCCGCGCACTGCGACAAACGCAGGAAAACCTCGCTCGTGGAAGACGAGTTTGGAGTCGCCTCCAGGTGGCCCTACCAGATGTTCTCCTCCGCGGTCTTCCACAACGACAGGAGCCATCCCGACACGGTCTACGAGGCCGGACGGCTTACAAGGTTCATCTGCCGGGACGGAAACTGGACCTGCGAGGGATACAGGATGGCGCAGGACCGTGCACCCGAGCTCAAGGCCGTTTTGAAGCGCCTGGACGCCCTCATGTGCGAGAAGCTGGGCGTCACCTCCCCCTGGGCATCGGAGCCTGAGATGGCGCGGTTCCTCGAGAGAATCATCGAGGGGGCTGTGCACTTCTCTGCATCCGAGATGGAGTCGAGGACAAGAAGGCAGGTTAGGGTGGATCTCTCGCTCCTGCAAGGGATACGCGACGATGCCCGGCAGACCTGCGAATCACTGCTGATAGATGAGGAGCGTAATGCTTGGGAGACGGGCGCGGCGGACGAGCCGCAGACATCCGCGGACCCAGAGCGGCCAGACTCGAGTGAGGAGGGCGTCTCCCAAACTGTGGTCGCCCCGGTAGCCCCGCCCGATGCATCTTGCGAAGAAGCTCTAGAACCGCTGCCGGGAAGCGCCGGCCAGGAGTCGTTCGGGCTCGACACCGTGGAAAGCGCATATCTCAGGAGTCTGCTTGCTGGCGAGCCAGCAAAGGCACGGGCGGAGATCTTGGCGGAGTGCGGCAGATACGAGTCGATCGTCATAGACTCGATCAACGAGGCACTCTTCGACGAGATCGGCGACATCGTCGTGGAGCAGGATGATGGCGGCGCTCGTTTAGTCGAGGATTACACAAAGGACTTGGAGGGAATGTTTCTGCAATGGTCGAGATAGGACGAAACGGCAAGGCTGACACGGCGGATCAACGCGTTCCGAAGAGGGTCGCCTCGGTCATAGTCAACTCGCTCAAGGGTGGCGTGGTGCCGCGCATCGGCCTGCCATACATCACTGTGGGCAGAAAGCGCGAGATAGAGGCGCTTCTCCACGACCTCGAACTGATAGCGGACGGCGGTGCGTCGTTCAGGTTCCTGGTGGGACGCTACGGTGCGGGTAAGAGCTTCCTTCTACAGACGATCCGCACGCACGCGATGGGAAACGGCTTTGTCGTCTGCGACGCCGACCTCTCTCCCGAACGCAGGCTCCAGGGAAACCAGGGGCAGGGCCTCGCCACCTACCGCGAACTCATCCGCAACCTCTCCACCAAAACCAGGCCCGAGGGTGGGGCGCTCAACCTTGTCCTCGACAGGTGGATCGACGGGCTACGCTCCCAGATAGCGACTGAAACAGGGTTGGAGGAGTCGAACCCGGCGTTTGCCGAGCAGATGCACAACCGCATATCGGCCGAAATCCGCTCGCTCGAGGAACTAGTGGGAGGCTACGACTTCGCGAGGTTACTCAACCTCTACTACCAAGCCCATCTCACAGGCGACGACGACCTCAAGTCGCGGGTGACGAGGTGGTTTCGCGGCGAGTACCGCACCAAGACGGAGGCCAAGCAGGAGCTGGGCGTCACCGCCATAGTCTCCGACGACGACTGGTACGACTACCTCAAGGTGCTGGCAATGTTCCTCAAGGGCGCAGGGTACTCAGGGCTGCTGGTATTGATCGACGAGCTAGTAAACCTCTCCAAGATCCCCAACTCCATTTCACGCCAGTACAACTACGAGAAGATCCTCACGATGTACAACGACACCCTGCAGGGCAAGGCGC
>CAYRYP010000041.1:0-12865 GCA_964428485.1 uncultured Coriobacteriaceae bacterium | reverse complement strand
TCGAGAAGATCCAGGCCGACACCGAGCGCGACAACTTCATGAGCGCCCAGGAGGCTCTGGAGTACGGGCTCATCGACAAGGTCGTCGAGTCTAACCACGAGGAATAGCGAATCTGCAACCCGTAAGAGATGCCCGCGGGCTCGGTTCGGGTGGCAGGATGGCACGATGTAAGCGAATTAGAGGTGCATGCGGGGCTGGCTTCCGCATGCACCTCACGGCTTGAAGACGCGAGGAACACATGTCCGAAGACCGTATGGACCATATGGACCGGGGTGATGGCGGAGGGCGCATCATGAGATGCTCCTTCTGCGGAAGGACCCAACAGGAAGTCCACCAGCTCATCGGCAACAATGACCTGCTGATCTGCGACGAGTGCCTGAGACTCTGCCTCGAGATGATCGACTACGACCTCGTTCCCGCAGAGCCGGTTGCGGAGCCCGAGTCCACCATCGACAAGGACTCCCTACTGGAGAACCTCCCGACGCCCGCCGAGCTCTACGAGGAGCTCTCCAAGTACGTCATAGGCCAGGAGGACGCGAAGCGCACGCTCTCGGTCGCTGTGTACAACCACTACAAGCGCATTGGGATGGAGGGGCGCGAGGAAGGCACTCACGAGCGCATCGGGAACGAGGCCGAATCCGACTCCGATTCCGATGTCGAGATCGCCAAGAGTAACGTACTTCTGCTCGGTCCCACCGGAAGTGGAAAGACCCTGCTCGCGCAGACGCTCGCCAGGATCCTCAAGGTGCCCTTCGCGATTGCGGACGCGACGGCTCTCACCGAGGCGGGATATGTTGGCGAGGACGTCGAGAATATCTTGCTCAAGATCGTCACCGCAGCGGACTTCGATATAGAGCGCGCCCAGATAGGGATCATCTACGTCGACGAGATCGACAAGGTTGCACGGAAGGCCGAGAACGTCTCGATAACCCGTGACGTTTCCGGCGAGGGCGTGCAGCAGGCGCTTCTCAAGATCGTTGAGGGCACCGATGCCGCGGTTCCACCCCAGGGAGGGCGCAAGCACCCGCAGCAGGAGCTCATCCACATAGACACCACCAACATCCTGTTCATACTCGGCGGGGCCTTCGTCGGTCTCGACCGTATCATCGGGGACAGGGTGGGTAAGAACGGGATCGGGTTCACCTCCGAAGAGCGCGGATCCAACCAGCGCGAGGGCAATGAACTGCTCTCGCAGGTTCTGCCGGAGGACCTTGTCAAGTTCGGTATGATCCCAGAGTTCATCGGAAGGATCCCTGTAATCTGTGCACTCGAAGAGCTGAGCGAGGAGGGTCTCGTCAGGATCCTCACCGAACCGCGTAACGCGCTGGTGCGTCAGTACTCGAAGCTGTTCGAGTTTGACGGTGCCAAGCTCACTTTCACCGATAAGGCGCTTCACGAGATCGCACGCGAGGCGATGGAGCACGGCACCGGCGCCAGGGGACTGCGCGCGATATGCGAGCGCGTGCTGATGGATACGATGTACGAGCTGCCCAGCAGGGACGATGTCATCGAGGTCATAGTGACCCCCGAGGCGGCGAGGGGCGAGCAGCCTCCCACGTTGGTGACCAAGATCCAGGGCTTGGCTGGAGTCGATGGTGACAGCGGTGAACTGCCTGGAATCTCCTCGCACGCAGAGGACCTGAACGAGCCCAAGGGCAAGACCCAGGCACCGCCCAAGAGTGCGTAAGGTAATTTTGCCTGGGGTCAACCCCAGGGTTTCAGGTTGAGATATGGCCGCCATAGCGACAGGAAAGGTGTCGAGTTGAGCGAGAACAGCAACCCGAGTGCCGAGGGCGCGTCCGGCGCCATCGACATGCCCAAAAACTACGATCCCGCCGAGATAGAGGGCAGACTCTTCGATTTCTGGCGTGACGGAGGTTACTTCTCCCGCGATGCGGGCGGATACTCCGACCCTGAGAAGAAGCCCTACACCATAGTCATCCCACCTCCAAATGTCACCGGGCAGCTCCATATGGGACACGCCCTCAATGACACTATCCAGGACACGCTAATCCGCAAGGCCCGCATGCAGGGCAGGCCTACCAGGTGGATCGTCGGGACCGACCATGCGGGCATCGCCACGCAGAACAAGGTCGAGCAGAAGATCGCCAAGGACGGTCTGACCCGCTTTGATCTGGGGCGTGAGGGCTTCGTGGAGGAGTGCTGGTCCTGGAGACAGCAGTACGGCTCCACGATCATCGAGCAGCTAAAGGGCATGGGGTGTTCCTGCGATTACGACAACGAGCGCTTCACGATGGACGAGGGATACGCTCAGGCAGTCCGCCACGTATTCTGTGATTGGTTTGACCGCGGGTTGATCTACCGTGGCAACAGGATCATCAACTGGTGCCCGCGATGCACTACGGCGCTCGCGGACGACGAGGTGGAGCATGAGGACGATAAGGGCTCTCTGTGGCACATCCGCTATCCACTCTCCGAGCCGGTCGACGGAATCGAATACATCGTCGTGGCCACCACGAGGCCCGAGACGATGCTTGGCGACACCGGGGTTGCCGTCCATCCCGATGACGAGCGCTACAAGGGCGTAGTCGGCAAGACTGTGATCCTGCCGCTCGTGAACAGGGAGATTCCCGTATTCTCGGACTCCTACGTCGACCCAGAGTTCGGGACCGGATGCGTCAAGGTTACCCCGGCTCACGATCCCAACGACTTCGAGATGGGACAGCGCCACAACCTGGAGCAGATCAACATATTCACCGGGGACGCCCACATCAACTCCAACGGGGGAAAATACGAGGGCATGGAGCGCTACGAGGCTCGCGAGGCGGTCCTCGCAGATCTCGAGGCCGGGGGCTACCTCGACCACATCGACGACCATGAGCATGCCGTTGGGCATTGCTACCGTTGTCACACCGTCATCGAGCCATGGTTGTCCGATCAGTGGTTCGTCGACATGAAGAGACTCGCCGAGCCCGCCATACAGGCGGTACGCGATGGACGTGTGCGCTTCAACCCCAAGCGCTGGGAGAATGTCTACTTCCACTGGATGGAGAACATCAGGGACTGGTGCATCTCCCGCCAGCTCTGGTGGGGCCACCGCATCCCGGTGTTCTACTGCGACGCATGCGGCTGGGAGGGTGCGTGCGAGAAGGACATCGACACCTGTCCCAAGTGTGGCGAGTCGGTGCGCCAGGACGAGGACGTGCTCGACACCTGGTTCTCATCCCAGCTCTGGCCCTTCGCCACGTACGGCTGGCCGGGCGAGTGGGACGAGGATGAGGCCACCCACTACCCAACGCAGGTGCTCTCGACGGCACGCGACATCATATTCCTGTGGGTCGCTAGGATGATAATGTCGTCGATGGACTGTCTGGACGGACAGATTCCGTTCTCCGATGTCATCATCCACCCGACCGTGCTCGACAAGCTCGGCAGACGTATGTCGAAGTCCCTTGGAAACGGCGTAGATCCGCTCGAACTTATCGACAAATTCGGGGCCGACGGCATGCGCTTCGGGCTGTTGCTGCAGGTCACGGGTTCGCAGGACATGAAGTTTGATGAGAAGAAGCTCGAAGGCAGTCGCAACTTTGCCACGAAGATATGGAATGCTTCACGCTTCGTCCTGATGAATATGGAGGGCTTCGAGCCTGGAGAGCCGGTTGCCGTGACGGATGCCGATAGGTGGATCCTCTCGAGGCTGGCCAGGCTCACCGCAGAGGTAGACGAGGGGAGGTCGGGATTCGAGTTTGGTGCTACTGCCAGGATGCTCAACGACTTTTTCTGGAACGAGTTCTGCGACTGGTACGTGGAGTTCTCCAAGTCGCAGCTCAACTCCGGCGATGCCGATCTTCGGCTCTCCACCCAGCGGATCCTCATATTCGTCCTCGATCAGGCGCTGCGCCTCCTGCATCCGATGATGCCGTTCATCACCGAGGAGATCTGGCAGAAGCTCCCGATAGAGCACGAGACTCCGTCGATTATGGTCGCTAAGTGGCCCGAGGCCACCGCACTTGCCTCCTTCGTCGATGACGGGGCCGAGCGCGCCATCACCCTTGCAATGCAGGCGATCACCGCGGTACGCACGACCCGTTCGCGCTACAAGCTGGGAAACAAGAAGCAGCTCGACGTCGTGGTGAAGGCCGCTACGGAATTCATAGCGGCTCTCGAGGGGCAGCGTCCGCTGGTGGAGTCGATGGCGAACACCTCCTCGCTCGAGATTGCCCCCGATGCTCTCAAGCCGGAGGGCTCGTCCGCCTATGTCACCGAGGATCTGGAGGTCTACATCGTGCTCGAGGGGCTCGTCGATTTCGAGGCCGAGCGCGAGAGGCTTGAAAAGAGCCTGGCAAAACTCAAGTCGGAGGCGGCCAAGTACGAGAAGAAGCTCTCCAACGAGGGATTCCTCTCCAAGGCCGCACCTGAGGTCGTCGAGAAGACCCGCGCCGACGCTGCCGAGGCTGCAGATGCGATCACCAGGGTCGAGGCCCAACTGGCAGAGCTTAGCTAGATGGTAGGGAACATGTACGAGACTGCGCTGCGAATTCTCGATGAGGCCCTGACCTTCGGGATACACCCGTCGCTCGATGGAATCAAGGCTCTCATGAGCAAGATGGGTAATCCTCACATGGACTACCCCTCGATTCAGATAGCGGGAACCAACGGCAAGACCTCTACGGTGCGCATGACAGCCGCTCTCCTAGGTGCGCACGGTCTCAGAACCGGCCTCTACACCAGCCCGCATCTGGTGGAGTATCCGGAGCGTATCGAGGTGGCAGGTGAGGTCATCTCGCGTGAGACGTTCGCGAGTGGGGTGATCCGCGCCAAGGAGGCGGCCGACTCGCTGCTTGACATGACCATCACCGAGTTTGAGCTACTCACCGCGGCGGCTCTGTGGATCTTCTCCCAGGAGAGCGTCGACGTGGCCGTGCTCGAGTGCGGTATGGGCGGCAGGTGGGACTCCACCAGCATCGTAGACCCGAAGATCGCGGTGGTTACAGGCATTGGCCTCGACCACCTGGGGATTCTTGGAAACACAGTGGAGGAGATAGCTGCTGAGAAAGCGGCGATAATCGGTCCGGGTTGCACGGCTGTGCTTGGTCCCGGCACGCAGGGCACCCTGTCTGTATTCATGGACAGGGCTACGGAGACGGGGGTAACTCCTTGGCTTGTTCGGGAGGCTTCGCAGGCTGCGGAGATCGTGGAGAACCCGGGATCCGTTGGAGGCGAGATCTCCGGCATAGTGCCCTACCATGCCGGCTACGACGAGGAGCCGGGGGAGATTGATGTCGTGGTGGAGTGCCCGGCTGCAACGTATCGAGACATCGAGATGCGCGCCCCGCTCTATCAGGCGCAGAACATCGCCACCTCGCTTGCGGCGGTGGAGCTCTACATGGGAGAGCCTCTTGACCCACAGGCTGTCAGCGCGTCTTTCAGTACCTTTTCCATCCCAGGCAGGTTCGAGACGCTCTCGGAGGAGCCGTTTCTTCTCGTGGACGCCGCGCACAACCCGCAGTCGGCGCTCAACTTGGCTACAGCGCTAGCGCGCAGGTTTCCCGAGGGAGATTTCCAGTTGCTTCTCGCAGTGCTCTCCGACAAGGACGCTCGTGGGATCATCGAGGCCCTCTGTGGCATGACCCCCGACATCGCGGTGACCAGCACATCCTCGCCCAGAGCGCTTGAGGTCTCAGAGCTCGCGGACATGGTCACCGAGCTTACCGGCACGGAGCCCGAGAGGTTTGAGTCACCGGAGGCGGCTCTAGAAGAGCTTCTGCCAAGACGGGTGCCCGTTGTAGCGGCCGGCTCGATCACACTCGCCGGTGAGGTCAAGGGCATATGGTTGCGTGATTACGCAAGGGGACGATCGCTCATATAGCACGTTGATGTAGTTGCTGGATGTGCGGAAAATGAACTTTTTGTTTCTTTCGTAAATTTTGTGATTCAGACAACCTTACGTTGTCATCTTTGTGATGATCGTACGCTTCAACTAAAATATTTTACGAGTGTGCATAGCTCATTGCGTCGCGCATGATGCGTCATATCGCCCAAAATGGTGCCGAAACTCCCCGAAGCCAGCGCTTGACGGAGATGATTCCAGATGGAGATGCAGCAGTATAGGTATTTCCTCCAGCTTTGTGAGGACAGGAGTTTCTCTATTGCTGCTGACAACCTTTTTATCTCTCAACAGGCCCTGCGCAAGTCTATCAAGAAGGTGGAGGAGGAGATCGGGATGACCCTCATCTACCGCAAGGGCAACCAGATCTGCCTCACCCCGGTGGGGGAGTGCGTGAGGAGCTTCTCATCCATCATCGTCGCCGATGTCGAGCGCATGAAAGCCACGATTGACGCCTACAGGGATGACCCCGGCTATACGCGTATCACCATCGTCATGGCAAATGGCTGCTATGACAAGATCGCGCCGAAGGTGATCGAGGTCTACAGGGCGGAGAACCCCAACGTCGACGTGCATATCATAGAGCGCCCCGACCTCACCTGCGAGAGCTACGTCATGCGTGGGATGGCGGACTTCGGTTTCTGTTTCGGTCCGAACGACTCGCACATATTCGAGGTGCAGCCGCTCTCGGGCGATTCTGTGTTCGCAGTGGTGAACAAGGATAACCCCCTCGCGGATCGCAAGTCGCTCAAGCTCACCGACTTCGAGGGGGTTCCCCTAGGCATTGCAGACGAGTGGTACAAGATCCACTACAACTTCATCCAGGGGTGTAGAAAAGCTGGATTCGAGCCGATTATCGACTTCCGTGGTGGAGATCCGTTCTCCACGGTTATGTATAGCCACATCACCAAGAACGTTTCGATTACGGTAGGGGAGTACTGTGGCCGGCTTGCGCACGACGATCAAGTGGTGATCCCCGTGGAGGGATGCGAGGGCATGAGTACGCTCAATCTCATCGTGCGCAAGGGTATCTCGCTGAACCGCAACTCCTGGAAATTCATCGACTACTGCAAGTCGGTCAACCTCTAGTAGCAACTTCATTCTCAGGGGAGCCTAGCTCCCGTTTTGTCGTTTCATATGTGTCCATCCGGCTCTTTGGAGTGCCGGTCCCGAACGACTGAAACAATAGGTTTCCTTTTATGCGTGAATGAGATAAAAAGCGCAAATCGGTTGAGTGGTAAAACCCGATTGAGCGAAAGGGTATCCAGGGCTTGCATGATGTAACCCCCGTCGATTGCTCCTCGGCTAAATCGTAAACATAATTAATACATAACTAATTTAATAACGTTTAATAACGCGCAAGAATAACGCTCGAACGAATGTCTGTTTGGGCATCTGTGGGGATCTGGATGCTGCAATCTGATTCGAAAGTCGAGGATCGAGAGATGGCAAAGGTTCTGGTAAACGACATCCAGGGTTACTCCCTTCATGACGGACCAGGTATCCGCACCACAGTTTTCCTGAAGGGTTGTAATCTCAGGTGCAAGTGGTGTCAGAACCCAGAGGGACTCTCAGCTGTTAAGCAGGTCGGCTTTAGGGAGAGCATGTGCCAGGGCTGCGGGAGGTGCCTGAAAGCCTGCCCACACGGTGCCATTCGTACCGATCCGCAGCAGTTCCGCATCGACTACGAGAAGTGTATAGCCTGCGGGAATTGTGTCGACGCCTGTTATCACAACGCACTTGTCATGTATGGGGATCCGATGACCGCCGAGGAGGTCTTCCAGAAGGCCCGCCGCGACGCCATCTTTTACGAGGGAACTGGTGGCGGGGTCACCGTCTCCGGTGGGGAGCCACTTCTCCGCGACGACTTCGTGGCCGAGCTCAACAGGCTTCTCAAGGATGACGGCATCCACACTGCTATCGAGACCGCGGGAAAGGTTCCGTGGTCATCCTTCGAGAAAGTGATCACTCACACCGATCTCTTCCTGTTCGACTTCAAGCTCTTCGACTGCGAGGGGCACAAGAAATGGACCGGCGTTGCCAACAACCAGATCCTCGACAACGCCGCAGCGCTCGTCGCGGAGGGCGTGGAAGTTCTCTTCCGCATGCCGCTGCTCAAGGGCGTCAACGATTCCGAGGAGAACATCAGGGCAACTGCAGAGTACCTGGTCAAAATCAGGCGCCCGCGTCTGCAGCTCATGCCATATCACCGCATGGGCGAGAGCAAGTACAAGGCGCTCGACATGGTCTACGAAACCGCCGAGATCCCCGTGATGACCCCCGAGGAGGTAGAGGCCGTTAGGGCCAAGTTCGAGGAGTACGGCGTGGACTGCGATGTTTCGAAGTAACAAGCCAATCGGAAGCTGAGAGCGGGTGATTCCATTGGGACGAAACGTTGACTTTGAGATTCTGGAGCAGGTAGACAGGGTCGAGTTGGGAGACAGGGTTTCCGCATGGCGTGCCGCCATGAAGGATGCCGGCTTCAAGATATACGTCGATAGACAGAGACTCTTTCTAGAATCGTGGAAGGGGAGCGTGGGTGACGATCTTCAGATCCGTCGCGCCAAGGCCTTCAAGCACATTTGCGACAACGTGCCCATCTCAATACTTCCGTGGGAGCTCATCGTAGGCAAGTCCTCCGAAGGCGTTGTGGGAGCGATCCCTGAGATGGATATCGCCGGCGACTATGTCGAGGCCATCTGGGACGACGACTCTGAGGAGGCGAGGGTCGGGTGGTCCGCCAAGGCCGTCATCAGCGACGAGGACCGCAGGGTCATGCGCGAGGCTGCCGACATGTTTCGCGACACCAACCCGGGCGCCATGGCCGCCAAGGCCATCCGCGAGGTCCTGGGCGACTGGCATGACGAGATCGTGGACGCTAGGATCGCGGATCCAGGTCTAGACTCCGTGTTCTTCGGAAACTCCACCTCGTCCTGCGACTTCGAGGGAGTTCTTACCAACGGTCTGGGTAGCTACATCACCCGCGCCGAGGGTTACATCGACAACGAGAGGATCAAGAAGGAGCCCGACGCCAACAAGATCTATTTCTGGAAAGCCTCCATCATCTGCGTCGAGGGCATGATCAACCTCGCACACCGCTATGCCGACCTTGCCCGTAAGCAGGCTGATGTTGAGACCGATCCTAAGCGCAAGTCAGAGCTTGAGAGCATCGCCGAGGCATGCATGAACGTCCCTGAGAAGCCGGCGACCTCCCTACAGGAGGCCCTGCAGTCGATGGCCATCGTTGGGGTTGGTAAGGTCCTCGAGCACCCGATGCACAACTACCCGCACTGGGGCCGCGGCGACCAGTACCTATACGGTTACTTCATCAACGATGTGAACTCCGGCAAGATCACCGTCGACGAGGCCGGCCAGATGATCGCCGAGCTCGTCGGCCGCTGGGGCACCTCGATGGCGCTTGCCGCAGAGTCGGTGCAGGACTCCCATCAGGTCAACTACGGTATCAACTCGATGATCCTCGGTGGTTATGGCCAGGACCACGACGACGCCTCCAACGAGCTGACCTGTCTGTTTCTGCGCATTATCGGCGAGCTCAAACTCTCTTCGCCCACGGTCACGGTTCGCTGGAACCCGAAGACCCCGGACTGGATGATGAGTCGCGCCATCGAATGCAATCTGGCCACGCGTGGTGGTATCCCGCTGTTTCAGAACGATGACCGCACCATCAAGCAGTACCTCCTCAACGGCATCCCTTGGAACGAGGCCTGTGAATGGGTCGCGATCGGATGCGTGGTCCCCACCCTTATCACCCGTGCCGAGCATTACGGCATGGAGGGCCTGGCTGCAATCAACCTCGCTGCGATGCTGTGGATGGCTTTGCACAACGGCCGCGACATCAACGGTGTCAAGGTGGGCGTCGACTGCGGTGACGCTAGGGAGTTCACCAGCATCGAGCAGGTTAAGGACGCTTTGTTCGCACAGGAGCGTCTGGTCATGAAGAACCTGCTGAAGGTCTCGCACATCGCGATGGAGGTAGAGAACCGCTACATCCGCACTCCATGGTGGTCCACGGTATCCACGCCGTACTACTTCGAGGATGGCCGCGACCTGCTGTTCCCCGACCACGTCTACACGATGTTCGGCCTCTCCGATCGAGCGGTCATCGATGTTGCGGACTCGATAATGGCTATCAAGCATCTCGTCTTCGATGAAAAGAAGCTCACGATGGCCGAGCTTATGGACGCCCTCGACTCCGATTTCGCTGGTGAGAGAGGTGAGGAGATCAGGCATATGTGTCTGGCTGCACCCAAGTTCGGCAATGACATCGACGAGGTCGACTACCTGGTCAAGGAGATCTCCGACAGGTCTGGGGAGTTCGTGAAGGGCCTAGACAACGGTCCGTTCCGCAACATGGTCATCTCGCGCGAGGGTCTGTCCTGGCACTTTGCGGCGGGGCTTGGAGTCGGTGCGTTGCCCAACGGGCGTCATGCATTCGAGCCGCTCGACGACGGCTCCTTCTCCCCGATGGGCGGGGCGGACAAGAACGGTCCGACCGCTGTTCTCCGCTCGGTTCTCAAAGCCGAGATGAAGGACGTCGGTGCGGCGGTTCTCAACCAGAAGTTCGCCGCTACGCTTCTGCAGACCCCTGGCAACAGGGAGGCGCTGATGAACTACACCAAGACCTTCCTCGCGCACGGCGGCACCCATATCCAGTACAACATCGTGGACTCCCAGGAGCTCGTCTCTGCGAAGGAGACCCCGGACGAGTACAAGGATCTCATCGTGAGGATCGGAGGGTTCTCTGCGTACTTTGTCCAGCTCTCCGAGGAGATCCAAGACGACGTCATCAACAGGACGGAGCACTCGCTCTAGGATGCTTCGGTCTTCGAACGAATCAGGGCAATAGCCAGTAAGGCTGTACGGTGTAGAAAGGAAACGAAATGGCATTCACCGTAAACGAGCAGATCTTGGCGGAGATCGACAAGGTCGAGCTCGGCGAGCGCGTCCAGGCCTGGCGTGCCGCCATGAAGGCTTCGGGCTTCAAGGCCTATGTTGACAGGCAGCGCCTGTTCAACGAGATCTGGGACTCCACCGAGGGTGATGATCTCCAGATCCGCCGTGCGGTCGCCTTCAAGCACATCTGCGAGAACATCCCGATCTCGATCCTTCCCTGGGAGCTCATCGTGGGCAAGTCCTCCGTGGGTGTCGTGGGAGCCATCCCCGAGATGGACATCGCCGGCGACTACATCAAGGCTATCTGGGACGATGATGACAACGTGGACGTTGGCTACTCCGCCTCCGCCACCATCACCGCCGAGGACAAGAAGGTCATGCGCGAGGCCGCCGACAAGTTCCGCGACACCAACGCCTGCGTGATGGCCCAAAAGGCCGTTCGTGAGGTCATGGGAACCTGGCACGAGGACGTTGTCGCCTCTAGGGTTTCCGACCCGGGACTGGACTCCACCTTCTTTGGTGACTCCACTTCCTCCTGTGACTTCCCCTACATCCTCAATAACGGAGTCAAGGACTACATCAAGCGCGCCAAGGAGTACATCGCCTACGAGCAGAAGAAGGAGGAGCCCAACGTCGACAAGATCTACTTCTGGAAGGCCTCCATCATCTGTATGGAGGGCATAATCACCCTGGCTCATCGCTATGCTGACCTCGCCCGCGAGCAGGCTGCTGCCGAGACCGATCCCAAGCGCAAGGCAGAGCTCGAGAGCATCGCCGAGGCATGCATGAACGTCCCTGAGAACCCGGCGACCTCCCTGCAGGAGGCTCTGCAGTCGATGGCTATCATCGGGGTCGGCAAGGTCCTCGAGCACCCGATGCACAACTATCCGCACTGGGGACGTGGAGACCAGTACCTCTACAAGTTCTTCATCGACGATGTGAACTCCGGCAAGATCACCGTCGACGACGCTGGCCAGATGATCGCCGAGCTCGTCGGGCGCTGGGGCACCTCGATGGCCTTCGCCGCTGAGTCTGTCAACGACTCCCATCAGGTCAACTACGGCATCAATGCCCTTGCCCTCGGCGGATACAACCAGCAGCATGAGGACGCCTCCAACGAGCTCTCCTGCCTGTTTTTGCGCGTCGTCTCCGCCCTTAAGCTCTCTTCGCCTACCGTCACCGTGCGCTGGACCCCGGAATCCCCGGATTGGATGATGAGCCGCGCCATCGAGTGCAATCTGGAGACTCGTGGCGGTATCCCGCTGTTCCAGAACGACCCGAGGACCATTCAGGCCTACCTCGACGCCGGGATTCCCTGGAACGAGGCCTGTGAGTGGTTCGGTCTGGGCTGCGTCTATCCGACACTTCTGACTCGTGCCGAGCACTACGGCATGGAGGGAATCGCTGGTCTGAACCTCGCCGCTCTTCTGTGGATGGCCCTGCACAACGGCAAGGACGTCAACGGCGTCAAAGTCGGAGTCGACTGCGGAGACGCCAAGGACTTCAAGAGCATCGAAGAGATCAAAAACGCCCTCGCCGTCAACCATCACTATGTGATGGACAACCTGATGAGGGTTTCCCACATCACGATGCGCACCGAGCATAAATACATCCGCACCCCGTACTGGTCGACCATCTCCTGCCCGTTCTACTTTGCAGATGGCCGTGACCTGCTCTTCCCGGACTACGAGTACACCATGTTCGGAATCTCCGACCGTGCAATCATCGATGTTGCGGACTCGATAATGGCTATCAAGCACCTCGTCTTCGATGAGAAGAAACTCACGATGGCCGAGCTTATGGATGTCCTCGACTCCAACTTCGCTGGCGAGAAGGGCGAGGAGATCAGGCAGATGTGTCTGGCTGCACCCAAGTTCGGAAACGACATCGACGAGGTCGACTATCTGGTCTCCGAGATCTCCGACATGTCCTCCCAGTACATCATGAGCATGGACAACTCGCCGTGGCGCAACTACATCATCACCCGCGAGGGTCTGTCTTGGCACTTCGCCGCAGGTCTGGGTGTCGGTGCGTTGCCCAACGGGCGCCATGCATTCGAGCCGCTCGACGACGGCTCCTTCTCCCCGATGGGCGGGGCGGACA
>CAYRYP010000040.1:0-13110 GCA_964428485.1 uncultured Coriobacteriaceae bacterium | reverse complement strand
TGTGATCGCCGATGATCTTAATGGAGTTCTTGTTCGCACCGACCGTACCGTCTCCGCCGAGGCCCCAGAACTTGCACTCGATGGTGCTCTCGTTGGCGGTGTTGGGGCAGTCGGGATCCTCCGGGAGGGAGAGGTGGGTGACGTCGTCCACGATGCCGACCGTAAACTCACGGCGCGGCTCGTCCTTTGCAAGCTCTGCGAAGATCGCGAAGGCCGAAGCCGGAGGTGTGTCCTTCGAGGCGAGGCCGTAGCGGCCGCCGGTGACGATGAGGTCGTTGCGATCCTCATGCAAAAGCGCGTTCACCACGTCCATGTAGAGCGGCTCGCCGAGTGCACCCGGCTCCTTTGTGCGATCCATGACGGCTATCTTCTTGACCGTCGAGGGCAGTGCCGCGACAAACTTCTCGGAGACAAACGGGCGGTACAGGCGAACCTTGACAAGACCGACCTTCTCGCCGTGGGAGTTGAGGTAGTCGACAACCTCCTCCACCACGTCGCAGAACGAGCCCATCGCAACGACCACACGATCTGCGTCGGGCGCGCCGTAGTAGTTGAACAGCTCGTAGTTGGTGCCGAGCTTCGCATTGACTTGATGCATGTAGTCCTCGACGATGGCCGGGAACGCAGCATAGTGGTTGTTGCAGGCCTCACGATGCTGGAAGAAGATGTCACCGTTCTCGTGGCTACCCCGCATCGACGGATGATCCGGATTGAGCGAATGATCGCGGAAGGAACGCACGGCGTCCATGTCGCACATCTCAGCAAGGTCTGCGTAATCCCATACAGCGATCTTCTGAACCTCGTGAGAGGTGCGGAAACCGTCGAAGAAGTTGAGGACAGGCATGTGTCCCTTGATGGCCGAAAGGTGCGCGACCGCCGAGAGATCCATGACCTCCTGCACGTTAGACTCGGCGAGCATTGCAAAGCCCGTCTGGCGGCAAGCCATCACGTCAGAGTGGTCGCCGAAGATCGACAGCGCCTGGGTCGAGACGGTGCGTGCGCTCACGTGGAACACCGTCGGAAGTTGCTCAGCAGCGATCTTGTACATATTCGGGATCATGAGAAGAAGACCCTGGGACGCCGTGTAGGTCGTGGTGAGAGCACCCGTTGCAAGCGATCCGTGGACAGCGCCGGCCGCGCCGCCCTCTGACTGCATCTCGCACACTTTGACCGTGGTGCCGAAGATGTTCTCCATCCCCGAAGCCGCCCATTGGTCCACGTAGTCGGCCATAGGGCTCGACGGGGTGATCGGGTAGATTCCCGCCACCTCAGTAAAGGCGTACGAGACATAGGCAGCTGCGTTGTTCCCATCCATAGATTTGAATTCTCGCGTCATGGGCCTCTCTCCTCTGAACGGATACGAGATATGGCCGGAAAAAGACAACCGTGCTGATCGACACCCCTTTGCGAGGTGGACCAGCTTAAACACGGCCTTTCCTCATGTCTTTCGGCCAGCGTCTTTTGGCTCGTGTGAGAACCAAAAGTATCCGCATATGATATATGAGCGAAACAATCTGGGATGTTCTGCGGATAATTCAAGGCGCTGACCATCGGTAAGTGGGCTGAGTTCGCAGACTTCGAAATTGACTGGAGCTGAAACTCCGAGTTGGTAGAATTGCGCCGATGCTACAGCAGTATGCCGCCGCGGTGCCCCTGCCTTGGCTGGAACCAAGTTTTCGATTGTACGATTATGTGATTCCTGGAACATCTTGGAGGAAAGAGAGAGGAAGAGGAATGAAGGTACTGCTAGTAAACGGCAGCCCGCACAAGAATGGCTGCACCAACAGGGCTCTACAGGAGATCGAGGCGCAGCTCGACGAGGAGGGTGTGGACTCCGAGATCTTCTGGATAGGTAACAAACCACTCGCCGGGTGCATGGGGTGCGGATACTGTGCAAAAGCTGGCAAGTGCACGTTTGACGACACTGTCAACGAATTCGCGGAGATGGCCCGCGAGGCCGATGGCTTCGTGTTCGGTTCGCCCGTTCACTACGCGGCGATGTCCGGAGCGCTCACCTCGTTCATGGACAGGCTTTTCTACTCAACCTCCGGTGACCCCACGACGCTCCGCTTCAAACCCGCTGCCGGGATCTCGTCCGCACGAAGAGCCGGCACCACCGCTACCTACGACCAGCTAAACAAGTACTTCGGCATCACCCAGATGCCCATCGTATCGTCGCGCTACTGGAACATGGTCCACGGCAATACTCCCGAGCAAGTAGAGCAGGATATCGAAGGCCTGCAGGCTATGAGGGTCCTCGCGAGGAACATGGCCTACCTGCTCAAGTGCATCGAGGCTGGAAGAGCAAGCGGTGTCGAACAGCCTAAGACTGAGGACACCATTCTCACCAACTTCGTGAGATAGCCGCAAGGTAACAGGTAACAGGGCCACCAGAAAAACCGCCGACAGCGCACCTACCACCGCGCTGCCGGCTTTTTTAGTGATAAAATATTAGCTATATTATCAGTTTTACCTCAAAAAGGATTATATATTAGCTATGATTTCATTCGATCAAAAGACAAGCACCGATATCATCCGGGAAGTCGCGGATAGAGTCAGAGCTCGTCGCAAAGAGCTCGGCCTCACCCAGGTCCAGCTCGCCGAGAAGTCCGGGATGTCCCTGGCCTCTTACAAGCGCTTCGAGCAGCGCGGACTCATCTCCTTTCAATCCCTGGTCAACATCGCCATAGCCCTCGGCTGCGAGTCCGATTTTGACTCGCTGTTCTCTCTGCAGATGTTTAGATCCATCGACGAGGTGATCAAGGCATCCGAGAAGAGGAGAAGTTCATGACTGGAGACGGACTCTCCCTCCCCCATATCACCAAACTGATCGTCTCGATGCACGGAAGAGACGTCGGGACCCTCGCCGAGACACCCGATGGAAGGGCAGCCTTCCAGTACTCACCCGAATGGCTACTCGACGGCTTTTCGATAAGCCCGTTCGGCCTCCCCCTTGAGGACAGGCTCTTTATAGCTAAGCCGCAACCTCTGGATGGCTTGTTCGGCGTGTTTGACGACAGCCTTCCAGATGGGTGGGGAAGACTGCTGGTGGACAGGATGCTCGCCTCTCATGGGATAGATCCCGGTGAGATCGGCTTCTTGCAACGCCTCGCAATCGTGGGCTCGAACGGCTCCGGGGCTTTGGTATACAGGCCGGAGATCGAGCTGAGCCGCACAGAACACATCGATGACCTAGATGCGATCGCCAAGGAATGCGCCTCGATCCTGAGTTCCAGCGACTCTGGGGATCTAGATGCGTTGTTCGCCATGGGAGGCTCCTCTGGTGGAGCAAGGCCAAAAGTCTTCTATGTCATCGACGAACAGGAATGGATCGTGAAATTCCCCGCATCGGTGGACCCCCATGATATCGGAAGAGAGGAGTACGAGCTTGCTCTGGCGGCGCGAGAATGCGGAATTGAGATGGCAGAGGTGAGACTGTTGCCGTCATCGAGGTGCAGCGGGTATTTTGCCACGAAGAGATTCGACCGAGTCCTTTCCGATACTGGCGAGGTGCGAAAAGTGCACATGGCCTCAGTTGCCGCACTCCTTGACACATCCCACCGCATCCCGAACCTGGATTACAGCCTCCTGATGCGTCTGGTACTCAAACTCACCGACAGCATGGATGAGGTCGTCAGAATGTATCGGCTCATGGTCTTCAACGTGCTATCTGGAAATCGCGACGACCATTCTAAGAACTTCTCGTTTGTGCACGGCTCAAACGGCTGGAAGCTCTCTCCGGCCTATGACATCACCAAAAATCCTGGAATCAACGGAGAGCGGGCCACCACTGTCAACAACAAGGGGCGCAACATCACCGTCGAGGACATCCTCACCGTGGCACGGGATGCGGGCATTGGATCGAGTTTGGCAACGAAAACCATCGAGCTGACGAGAAGTGTGCTCAGCGATCGCGGACTGCTGGGCAATCCGCTATAACCCATGCCGCCCCGCGCATAAGAAAGGAGCCAGCGTCAGATGGAGGATCCCACCTGACACCGGCCCCATGCCTGTCTGGATATGCGTGGCAGACTTACGAGACGGCCTGCATCTCGGCGATCTCCTCGCGGTTGAACACCGGACCATCGAGGCAGATGAAGTGGCTGCCCACATTGCACCTGCCGCACTTGCCGATGCCGCACTTCATACGCATCTCGAGCGTGGTGATGATCTGCCCGGGCTCTAGTCCCATGTTCTCCAGCATCTCGGAGCACGTGCGGTAAAGCGATGGCCCTCCGCAAAGCACCGCAGCCGTGTTGTCGGAGACCTTGAGACCGAGACTCTCCATGAACGGGGCCGTATACTCGACCGCCCCGTCCCACTCGTCGCTGGGCCTGTAGACACTCACATGCACGTCCATGTCGGGCACGCTCTTCCAGTTCTCGAAGAGGTCCTTCTTGCACACGAGGTCGGCGTAGGTGCTGGCCGAGTAGACGAAGTCGATGTGTCCGTAATCTTCGCGGTTCTCGATGCAGTGCATGAGGAACGACCTCAGCGGCGGCATTCCGATACCGCCTCCAACGAAGAGCATGTCGCGCCCGCGACAGGAGTCGTAGGGGAACCAGTTCCCATACGGCCCGCGAACGCCCACCGAGGCGCCAACCTCGAGGTCGTGAAGCCTCTCAGTAACGCGCCCGACCCTCTTGACGATGAACTCGATGTACTCCTCGCAAGTTCCAGAGATGCAGAACATCGACTCGCCCTCGGCCATGAACGACAGCATCGCGAGCTGCCCAGGCTTCGACTCGAACGGACGAGTTCCCTCGGGCGTCTGGATGCGGAAGGTCTTCACGTCGGAGGTCTCCTGCACGATGTCTATGATCTTGCACACCTTGGGGATGTAGGGCTCTCCCCCGCGTGCGCACTCGTGGCTGATCTCGATGCTACTCATCAGACACCTCCCCTACCTTGTCGATCAACACGGTGATGTCGAGGGCTACCGGGCACTTCTCAACACAGCGCCCACATCCGACGCAGAGCATCTTTCCGTACCGGTCCTCGAAGTAGCTGAGCTTGTGCATGAACCTGTTGCGCACCCTGTCGGTCTTGGACGGGCGTGGGTTGTGACCGCCCGCCATCTCGGTGTACTCGGAGAACATGCAGCTATCCCAGCAGCGGAACCTCACACCCTCCTTGAAGCGGTTCTCCTGCTCGATGTCGAAGCAGTAGCATGTGGGGCAGAGGTAGGTGCAGGTGCCGCAGTTGAGGCACTTGATGCCCATACGCTCCCAAAACGCGTCGTCCTCGGCCAGCGCAGCAATCCTGTCCTTGATGCCGTTGGAATTCACCTTGAGTGAACACTCCACAGCCGTGGGCTGGCCGGCATCTCCCTCCTCGATGAACGAGGAGAGCGATTCCACGATCGCCTGCCCCTTCTCAGTGTTGGCGACCACGGAGTAGGAGTCACCGAGATCCTGCAGCTGCACGTCGGCGGAGGGAGCGCTTGTCGGATCTACCCCCACCGAATCGCAGAAGCAGGTCTCTGCAGGGCTGGTGCAGCCTATCGCGATAGTGGTGAGCTTGTCGCGCTTTGCCTGGTAGAACTCGTCGATGTAACCCTTGGTGAAAAACACGTCGTCCAAACACTCGATCGAGCGCATGTCGCAAGAGCGGATGCCGAAGATGATCTGGTCTGCCGACTCGATGATCGGGTCAACGAACATCTCGTCTCTGGCATCGACACCGTAGTGGTACATGTTCTGGCACTGCGGGAACAGCATATCTTTGGGAGGCAGCGTCGTGCTGACCACATCGAGCCTCATCTCGTCGCCGGAGACGAACGGGGCAAACTTGAGCACCCCGGACACCTCCTTGGGAACGTAGACGATCGCCTGCTCAGACAGCTTCGAGAGGGCCTCTTCCAGATGGCTTTTCGCTAGTATCATCTCGTGCCCCCTCTCACATGAACTCTTCGACGTCATCGAGCTTGTAGTTGATGAAGACGTCGGGATTATCGGTGGTCATTCCAGACATCGAGGCGCCGAACAGCCCCTCCATGTCCTTGGCAAGCTTACGGTTGAGCGCCATCAGCGGCAGTCCCATCGGGCACACACGCTCGCACTCCCTGCAGTCTATGCAGCGATCGGCGACATGGAACTCCCTAGTGAGGCCGTAGAACCTGTTCTCGTTGAGGTTGCTCTGCTTGCCCTGCCATCCCACTCTCCTGGAATCGACGAAGCAGGTTCGACAGGTGCAGCACGGGCAGACGTCGCGGCAGGCGTAGCATCGGATGCACTTCTCGAACATCTCGTTGAAGTACTCCTGCCTCTCGGCCATGGAAAGCTCCTCGATCTGTGTGGCCGGTGCGAAGGGGTCGTCTAGGGTACTCTCCTGCACCTGCTCGCCGAGCAGCTCATCGTACTCCGGCGGGTTGCGGTGTTCGCAGAAGCTACACTTGCCGAGAATCTCACCGGTTTGCCTGTCACGCATCTGCGGGCAGGGGATGCCGATGATGTAGACGTCCTCGCGCTTGAGCTGGTTGTCCTGGATCATGCGGTTGATCGCGCGCGACTCGCATCCCCTCGCGGCGATTCCTACGCGTCCGCGTCCCTTGAGGTCGAGAACGTACTTGCCAACGGTGTTGACGCAATACTCGTTAAAGACAATCCTGTCAGTGTCGTCGGCGGTCAGGCACACAAGCGGGGTGGTCTGGTTCTCGAACCTTCCACTCTCCCACGCGATGAACGAGGAGACCGTCGAGTCCTCCATCAGCGCACGCGCACGAGCGCGCAGCTCATCCTGGATGCTCATCTACTCCTCACCCCCTTCGCCCTCGGCTGCGGGCGCCATCTCGCCCGGGCGCGCGGCCTTTCCGGTACCGAGCACACCGGAGGCGAGCGACTCACCGAGCTTGAAGTCGTTCTGGATCGGACCGAGCTCGGTGATGCGTCCGCAGAACTCGATCATCGTGTCGCGGAACTTACCCGCCTCTGCACCGGAGATCCACTTGATCTGAAAGCGGTCGGGCTCGAGGCCGATGTACTCCAGCATCCTCTTGTAGATCATCATGCGGCGCTTGGCGTAGTAGTTGCCCGTGGCATAGTGGCAGTCGCCGGGATGGCAGCCGCACACGATGACACCGTCGCATCCGCGCTGAAGTGCCTCGAGCACGTACTGCGGATTGACGCGGCCGGAGCACGGCACGCGGAGAAGGCGGATGTCCGCCGGGTATTTCATTCGGTTGAGGCCCGCGAGGTCGGCACCGGCATAGGTGCACCACTTGCAGGTGAAGGCGAGGATCTTGGGCTCGAACGTCCCAGTTGCCTCCTGGCTGGCCTCGGATGTCTCTACCATTGGCATAGGGCGTCGACCTCCCTCATTATCGACTCGTCGGTGTATCCCAGCAGATCGAGGGCACCGGGTCTGCATGCCGCAGCGCACGCGCCGCAGCCCTGACAGAGCGCCGAGTTAACCTCGCATATCGTCCTGGTGTTCCATACGGAGTTCTCACGGAGATCCTTCTCCACCAGACTGAGCGCGCCATACGGGCAGACGCCGACGCACGTACCGCATCCGGAGCACTTGGAGATGTCGACGTGGCTGATCTGCGGGTTGGACTCCAACGTGTCGTGAGCAAACATGATAATGACCTTGGCCGCCGCGGCACCTGCCTGGGCAACCGTGTCAGGAATGTCCTTGGGGCCCTGCGCGGCGCCGGCGAGGAAGATGCCCCTGGAGGCCGTCTCGACCGGACGGAGCTTGGGATGCGCCTCAGTGATCCAGTCGTCCTCGTCGCACTGCACCCCAAAGAGCATCGCGGTCTGCCTGGCACCCGGCGAGGGCACCATCGCGGTCTCGAGCACCACCATGTCGGCGTCGACGCTCACGTTCTCACCGGAGACGGTGTCATTTCCAAGGACCACCAGGTGGTCGCCCTCCTGATAGATCTTGCTCACGCGGCCGCGGAGGTACATCACGCCGTCATTCTTGGACTGCATGTAGAACTCGTCGTAGCGCTTACCCGGGGTGCGCACGTCCATGTAGAACACGTAGCACCTGCCGTCGGGCACCTTTTCGAGATATTGATGGGCGTGCTTGGCGCCGTACATGCAGCATGTGCGCGAACAGTACGCCTTGCCCTTGTGCGGATCCCTGCTGCCGACACACTTGATGATGACGACGCTCTTGGGCTCCTTGCCGTCAGAGGGGCGCTGGATATGGCCCTCGGTGGGGCCGGAGGCGTTGACGAGCCTCTCGAACTTGAGGCCGTCGATGACGTCCGGGTAGGCTCCTCCGCCGTACTCCGGATAGATCTTCTGCCACTCGATGAGCTCGTATCCGGTGGCGAGTATGACCGCACCGTAGGTCTCGGTGGTCACCTTGTCCTCGTCGTCGTAGCGGATCGCGCCCGTGGGGCAGATCTTCGCGCACACGCCGCACTTGCCATCGAGGAGCTTACGGCAGTGCTCGGGGTCGATAACCGGCTTGGAGGGAACCGCCTGCTCGAACACCTTGTAGATCGCAGGGCGCATAGCCATGCCCTCGTCCCACTCGCTGGGGATCTTCTTGGTGGGGCACTTGGTGGTGCAAAGCCCACATCCGGTGCATAGGTCAAAGTCCACGTACTTGGCGTGCTCGCGGATGGTGACCTCGAAGTTACCGACGTAACCATCGACTTTCTCGACCTCGGAGAGGACCTTGACGGTGATGTTGGGATGTTTGCCAACCTCGGACATCTTGGGCGTGCAGATGCACGCCGAGCAGTCCATCGTCGGGAAAGTCTTGTCGAGCCTGGGCATCTTGCCGCCGATGGTGCCGTTGCGCTCGACAACAGTGACCTGATATCCCGCATCGGCGATGTCCAGTGCCGCCTGCATGCCGGCGATGCCACCGCCTACGACGAGCGCGCGCTTGTGCACGGGAATCTGCTCGGTGAAAAGCGGTGTGTTGCGGTCGACCTTGGCCACGGCCATCTTCACGAGATCCTTGGCCTTGTCGGTGGCTTGCTTCTTGTCGGTGTGGACCCAGGAACACTGCTCGCGAAGGTTGGCAACCTCAAGCATGTAAGGGTTGACCGTGGTCTTGGAGAGAAGATTCTGCCAGGTCTGCTCGTGCATCGAGGGTGAGCAGGCCGCAACAACTATTCTGTCGAGCTTGTGATCGACGATGGCGTCGATGATCTGCGCCTGGCCGGGATCGGAGCACGTGTATTTGTTGTTCTCCACATGCACCACGTTGGGAAGAGTCGATGCGAACTCGGCAACCTCCTGGCAGTCCACCACGCCGCCGATGTTGCTGCCGCACTGGCAGACGAACACTCCGATTCTGCTCATCTAGTCCACCTCCCCTTGCACTGCTGCAGCCGGCTCGGGCTGCTCAGCGGGCTCAAGCGGAGCCAGACGTCCCGTGACATAATCGACTGCGGGTATGAAGTGACGCTGGATACCGCACTGCTGCGGGGTAGCGCCGCATGCCAGGGCCAGAAGCTCGGTGAAGTAGTAGACGGGCATGTTGTAGTCGGTACCATGCTCGGAGTTGATCTGCGGCTCACGCATATCGAGGTTCATCCAGCACAGCGGACACGAGGTGGCGATGCACTCGGCGCCGTTGGCCTTAGCGTTCCTGAGAATGCGCTCGGCGGCGTTGCGGGCGATCTTAGGTGAAACCACGTGGTTGGACGCTCCGCAGCACTCGGTCTTGAAACTCCAGTCGACGCACTCCGCGCCGGCGGCGTTGAGAAGCTCCTCCATGCGGGTGGGGTTCTCAGGGTCGTCGAACTGCGCGACAGCCTCGGGGCGCACCTGAGCGCAACCGTAGTAACAGGCCACCTTCATACCGCCTAGCGACTTCTCAAGGTTGGCCATGATGCTCTCGGTGACGTCGGGCTCGATCATGATCTCGAGGAGGCTCTTGACGTCGACCTGAGCTTGATAGTCCATCTCGATGAGATCGGAGACGTGCTTGCGATGCTCTTCGTCCTCGCGCGTCCACGCTACGGCCCTCTTGAGCGAAATATAGCATCCGGTGCAGGGGGCCACGACGTCCATGCCAGGGTTCTGCTGCTCGCTCAGGGCGAGGCTGCGGGCCGGCAACGCGTACATGAGATTATCGCTGGTGATGCTGGCAGCCGAGGTGCCGCAGCAGTTCCAGTCGTCGATCTCGATGAGGTCGAGATCGATCTTGTTCGACAGGTAGCCGATCGACTCGGCATAGGAGGTCCCCACTGCCTGTAACGAGCAGCCAGGGAAATAGGAGTAGCTCTTCGACATCAGCGCCCACCTTCCTCTGGCTCTGGCATCTCAGCGCACCTGTCCACGAGTCGCTTGACAGCCGACGGGTTCTTTGAGGAGTGAGCCGCGATACCGATCATGCCCTTGGCGACCATCTTTGGGGCGTGGGCAACGTCTTGCATCAGATGCCCCGATGCGAAGTTGTACTTGGCCGCCAGATACTGCTCGTTCGACTTTCCCTTGGAGCGGACGCCGGCGATGAAGAGGTTCTCGAACTTCTCGCTCTCCGGGACGACGTTGCGCCCCTCCTCATGCGACATCCTGCGCACCTGCTTCATCAGGTCGGTGACCTCGATGTTCTGAGGGCACCTCGACGAGCAGGTCGAGCACTGCACGCAGAGCCATGGCGAGCGCGCCGAGAGGGCCTTGTCTGCGAACCCCATCTGCAACATGTGGATTATCTGCTGCGGCGGATAGTCCATCCCATCTGCCATGGGACATCCGGCCGAGCATTTCCCGCACTGATAGCAGTCGCGGAGATTGACGCCCGCCTTGTCAGCTATGCGATTCGCCTTGGCGATCGACTCAGCGGAGGTCTCCGATAGATTAACCGTGCTCATTGAACTCCTTTCACACTTTCCAGGGCCATGAGTATATGGGTGAACACCGGATCGGTTAACCCGAGGCCATGCTTGGAGCTCCGCCCCCCAACCCCCACGTTGGACCTCGAGCGCGAACAAAGCGTTCGGCTCGCAGGGCGAAACAAATGATTATCCTACTATAAGGATAGAAGTATCCCCTATCGTAAGATGGTTCTCAAGTCTAGCTACCGCATGCAGAATAGTGTTTGCGGTATCAGCGTACGGTAGAAAATTACTCGTGTTGTACAAGCAACGTTAGGCGTTCTTTATTGACTATTGGCCCAAACAGGCCCAAACACTAGATCCTGATCCCGTTGGCCGGCACTATTACGTCGTAGCGCACCGACTTTCCCGCAAGCGAGTAAGAGGGCCTGACCCCCGCAAGACACGGCCCCTTGGCCGGACGCTTCACGACGATCTTGCGAGGTTCGCAGGCGATGGCGGCCCTCATGAGCGAGTCTTCGTCCTGGCACGGCCTCTCGATGCGGTGGAGGAGCTGAAATTTCTTCTTGACCGCGGCGCTCTTCGCACGCTCAGGGAACATGGGGTCGAGGTAGACCACGTCTGGCCGCATCCCGGAGTCACGCATCTCCAACAGTGCCTCGATGCTGTCGCGAAGCGACGCGGACATACGCGCCGCAGCGTTGTGGAGATCATCAGAGGTGCGGGCGCGATCTAGCGCCGAAGCCAGCAGCACATATATCAATGGGTCGTGCTCGAGAAGCGTCACCTCGAAACCGGCGGCGGCAAGCAACAGGGAATCCTCCCCGAGCCCTGCAGTGGCATCGACCGCCGTCGGGGCCTGCCCATCTTTGACATTCACCTTGGCCGCTCGCACCAAGAGCTCGCACGCTAGCCTGTCACGTCTGAGACGGGGTGTCATGTGATCGAGACTGGCGACAAGTTCCATGCCATCCCCACAGAGGACGACTCCATCGGGGTTGGATCGCAGCTCGAGGCCAACCTCTTTTGCCTCGGCAACCGCAGCATCGAAAACAGACAATCGATCACATCCTGAACAGCCCGACAGCGAAACGCCTTGCCCTTCTGGGCGCTATACCAGCCCAATTGTAGCCCCATTAAGATCGACGGTAGAGACGTAGTAACCCGAAGATAGCTGTGTATAATAAGTTAGCTTATACTAACTGTCTGATTTGCTCACAGGTGGAAGGGCTGGACGTGGACTGGACGCGCATCATCTTGGACGGGCTAGCCATGGCGGCCTATTTCAACCTGTTCGCCGCAGCGGTGGCACTGTATAAGCCCCGGCTGATGTTTCCCTGCTATCCGCCCGCCATCATCAAGGCTGCGGAAAAACCACCGACAAAGGATGAAAATCGCTTTTACTGGCTCTGGATCTGCTTTGGGGAGTTGCTGCCTCTCCTGCTCTATGGCGCTATCAGCACCGTGGAGGGTGGAACAACAGGATTCTGGTGTCTGGCCCTGACAGGATATGTCCAGTGGATGATTATCAACTTCTGCGATCTGATCGTTTTGGATGTCTGGCTGATACAGAAGAAAGCGAAACGTCGTTTCATAATCCCGGGAACTGAAGGGCATCCCGGTTATGAATTCAAAACTTGGATGAAGAGCTACGCTCTGCCGGAGCATCTGCTCCAATGGCCGCTTTTGCTGTGTCCGCTTATGGCGGCGGCCCAGGCGGGATTGTGTCTGTTACTGCAAGCAATGTGATGATAAGGAGATGGTTCAAATGAAAGAAAATCAAGCCCGGCAAAAAGCGATCCGCCTTGGAACCCATGGGGAGAATTACGGGAGCTGGATGTCAAACCCCGTTTTCTATGTGGTAGGCGCTCTTTTGGCGCTGTCCGTAGTACTGGCTGTGCTGTCATTTATGGTGTTCCATATCACGGTGCTTGGCGTGGTGTTCGTGATAGCCGCGGTGGTTCTGCTAGTGCTGCTTCTGTGGTGCGCTTGGATACGGCGACAGTACGCCTTTGGGGGCGGCGGCATGATGGATCAAACCCACATGGTCGTCCTTTCCCATCTGGATTTTGACGGGCAGGGACAGCTTTTGGAAGTGGGCTGCGGCTCCGGGCCTTTGTGCATCCGGGCAGCCCTGATGTGGCCGGAGGCAAAAGTAACGGGCATTGATTATTGGGGCACAGATTTCGGTTACAGCCAGGCAATGTGCGAGAAAAACGCTGCCAGTGAGGGCGTTGGCTCCCGGTGCGTGTTCCAGCATGGGGACGCTAAGAAGCTCGACTTCCCGGACGAAAGCTTCGATGCTGTGGTGAGCAACTATGTCTATCACAACATCATGGGTTCGGACAAGCAGGCCT
>CAYRYP010000039.1:0-13836 GCA_964428485.1 uncultured Coriobacteriaceae bacterium | reverse complement strand
GATTTGACAATCACCTTACAAAGCCATCGATTGCCGCTTCTAGCATTCAACTTGGCAATGCAAGTAGCACAGAAGCCTTGCAATCTAAAGGAAAGGAAAACGCAAGATGGAACTCACCAAGAACAGGTCGAAGTTCGTGGCCCTGGCACTCGCAGGCGCATGCTTGGCCGGCTCGCTCGCCATGGCGGGCTGCTCAAGCAGCTCCGACTCTAGCGATGATGGCGACACTGCTGCCAGCGGGACCATCAACGTAATCACCCGCGAGGATGGGTCGGGGACCCGCGGGGCCTTCGCCGAGCTACTCGAGATCGAGGACGAGGATGGAGGCGACCTAATCAAGGCCGACGCGGCCGTTTCTAACTCCACTGCGGTCGTTCTCACCACCGTCGCCGGCGATTCCGGATCGATCGGCTACATCTCCCTCGGCTCGCTCGACGACACCGTCAAGGCTGTGACCGTCGATGGCGTCGAGGCCACCGCCGACAACGTCAAGGCCGGCACCTACACCCTCGCCCGTCCGTTCAACGTGGTCGCTTCCAGCACCTTCGACAGCAACCCCGCCGCACAGGACTTCCTCAACTACATTCTGAGTGCCGAGGGCCAGGCCATCATCTCCGAGGAGGGCTACATTGCCATCGATGACGAGGCTGAGTCCTACACCGCCCCGACCGAGGCTCTGTCCGGCACCGTCATGTGCGCCGGCTCCTCTTCTGTGACCCCGGTCATGGAGGCCCTCGCCGAGGCCTACGAGGCGCTCAACCCCGGTGTTGACGTCCAGGTCAATCAGTCTGACTCCTCCACCGGCGTCCAGTCCGCTATCGAGGGGTCGTGCGATCTCGGTATGGCCTCCCGCGAGCTCAAGGATTCCGAGACCTCGCAGGGAGTCGAGGCCACCGTCATCGCCCAGGACGGCATCGCGGTCATCGTCAACCTCGAGAACTCTATCACCGGACTTACCTCCGAGCAGATCGCTCAGATCTACACCGGAGAGGTCACCGATTGGTCAGAGGTTGCTGCCGAGTAGCGGCAGATTAGGAGCACCTGAGACTCGATGAAAAGTTTCAAGGAACCGTTCGCGAAGGTGCTTTTTACGGCTGCAGCAGGGATCACGATCCTTGCTGCAGCGCTCATATGCATCTTCCTGTTTGCCAACGGCCTGCCGGCCATAGCCGAGATCGGACTTTTCGACTTTCTCGGCGGCACCACCTGGCGCCCCGGTGCAAACGAGTACGGCATTCTGCCGATGATACTGGGCAGCGTTTACGCCACGATCGGTGCGCTCGTCATCGGGGTGCCGATCGGAATACTCTGCGCCGTCTACATCTCCAGGTTTGCGAAGCCCAGAATGAAGAGGATGCTCACCTCCGGCGTCGAACTTCTAGCCGGGATTCCCTCGGTCATCTACGGCTTCTTCGGACTGGTGCTAATCGTCCCTTTGATTCGCAACATCTTCCACGTCCAGGGGATGAGCCTGCTCGCGGTGATGATCATCTTAGGGATCATGATTCTCCCTACGATCATCACCCTGTCCAAAGACGCGCTCGACGCCGTTCCGGAGAAGTACTACGAGGGTGCGCTTGCACTTGGGGCCGACCATGAGCGCAGTGTCTTTTGTGTGCTCCTACCAGCGGCCAAGTCCGGTATCTTTGCCGGCGTCGTGCTGGGGATCGGGCGCGCCGTTGGCGAGACGATGGCGGTCGTCATGATCGCCGGTAACCAGGCGGTCATCCCGGGAAGCCTTCTCGACGGCATCAGGACCATGACCACCAACATCGTGCTTGAGATGGGTTACGCAGTCGATCTCCATCGCGAGGCCCTGATCGCCACCGGTGTGGTGCTGTTTGTGTTCGTCCTCATCATCAACGTCGTGTTCTCCGTCTTGAAGGCGAGGCTTGGCCGCAAATGAAAGAAACAGCCCTTAACTCGGTCAGCCAGGCTGCGCTCACGGTGGAAAAGTCGGCTCGCAAGGGATCCTCGATCGTGCTAAATGCCCTCGTAAGGCTGTGCGCGTTCATCACCGGGGCCGTGCTCATCGTGTTGGTGACTTACATCGTAGTCATGGGCGTCCCGAACCTCACTCCGGGACTCTTCTCCCCGGTGTACAGCTCCGACAACGTCTCGATGCTGCCCTCGCTCATAAACACGATACTGTCGGTTTTGCTCACGCTGGTGATCGCCGTGCCGCTGGGAGCTATGGCGGCGATCTACCTGGTGGAGTACACCGTCAAGGGCAACAGGTTTGTCAAGATCGTCCGCGTCACCGCAGAGACCCTCTCGGGGATCCCTTCGATCGTCTACGGGTTGTTCGGCATGCTGTTCTTCGTGAACTTCTGCGGATGGGGACTGTCGCTGCTCTCTGGGTGCCTCACCCTGGCGATCATGGTGCTTCCCACCATCATGCGCTCCACCGAGGAGGCACTGCTGGCGGTACCCGACTCCTACAGGGAGGGTAGCTTCGCTTTGGGTGCCGGACGCCTCCGCACCGTTGTCAAGGTGGTCCTGCCGCCCGCGATGCCAGGAATTGTCGGTGGCATCATCCTGTCGATCGGGCGCATTGTGGGCGAGTCCGCCGCGCTCATCTACACAGCCGGCACCGTCGCCGCGATCCCCTCAAGCGTCATGGACCCTGTCAGGACTATGTCGGTTCACATGTATGTGCTATCGGGCGAGGGACTCCACATCAGCGAGGCCTATGCGACGGCCGTCGTGCTCCTTGTGATGGTCCTTCTCATCAACGCGCTTGCGTCTTTCATCGCAAAGCGCATCACGAAAGGAAACGAGTAAATGTCAGGCCTTCTCGTCAAGAACCTCGACCTCTTCTACGGTGAGTTCCACGCGCTGCACACCATCAACATGGATATCCCGCAAAATCGCATCACGGCCTTCATCGGCCCCTCCGGCTGCGGCAAGTCCACCCTGCTGCGCTCGCTCAACCGCATGAACGACCTCGTGGAGGGTTGCAGGATCGAGGGAGAGGTCATCCTCGACGGTGAGAACATCTACGACAAAAACATCGACGTCAACATGCTGCGTAAGCGCGTGGGGATGGTCTTTCAAAACCCCAACCCGTTTCCTATGAGCGTCTACGACAACATCGCCTTTGGTCCTCGCACTCATGGCATCAAGAACAAACATGAGCTAGACGAGATCGTCGAGAGGTCGCTCAGGAAGGCTGCCATCTGGGACGAGCTCAAGGACAGGCTCAACAAGAGTGCGCTAGGGCTTTCCGGAGGACAGCAACAGCGTCTTTGCATCGCCCGTGCTCTCGCCGTCGAGCCCGAGGTCCTGCTCATGGACGAGGCCACTAGCGCCCTCGATCCGCTGTCCACGGGCCGCATAGAGGATCTCGCGATAGAACTTAAGAAGGACTACACTGTTGTGATGGTCACCCACAACATGCAGCAGGCCGCGCGCATCTCCGACATGTGCGCCTTCTTTCTGCTGGGAGATCTGGTGGAGTTCGACGAGACCGACAGGCTCTTCAGCCAGCCCAGCGACCAACGTACCGAGGACTACATCACCGGAAGGTTTGGTTGATTACGCCATGCTTCGAAACGCATTTGATACCAAGCTCAAGCTACTCGACGCGGAGATTCTCGTCATGGGCTCGTCCATGGAAGAGGCGATCCTCGCAGCGATCAATGTCCTTGAGACCCGCAACGTCGAGGAGGCTAACCGCATCATCGCCGGCGACGATGATATCGACACCCAGGAGCGGGAGATTGAGAGCCTTTGCATCAAACTGCTGCTCACTCAGCAACCGGTCGCAACCGACCTGCGCAGAGTGTCTGCGGCGCTCAAGATGATCGGGGACATGGAGCGCATCTGCGACCATGCCGCCGACATCGCTGAGATCGTCATCGGCTTCGAGGGCGACCTTGACGACAGACTCATGGGGCATCTCAAGGCCATGGGTCGCCATGCCTGCGAGATGGTTCACGACGCGGTGGAGTCGTTCGTGGACCGCGATCTTGCAAAGGCCAGGGGAGTCTTTGAGAAGGACAGGTTCCTCAACGACACCTTCGAACAGGTCAAGGCCGACATCATAGTGGCCATTGGGGAGCAAGAAGACCTCCCTGGCGACCTCGTTGACGCGCTGATAATCGCCAAGTATCTCGAGCGCGTCGGAGACCATGTGAAGAACATAGGGGAGTGGGTGGACTACTCCCTCACTGGAACCCACAGAGGTGAGCCTGCAGCATGATCTACTATCTCGAGGATGACGAGCAGATCCGAAACCTCACCATCTACACCCTTTCCCAGACGGGCAAGGAGGCGATGGGGTTCTCGCGCGCGCAGGAGATGTACGAGGCCCTGGAGCACGAGGTTCCAGACCTCTTCATCCTCGACGTCATGCTGCCGGGCGAGGATGGGATCACGGTTCTGCAACATCTGAGAAGCCGGCCCGACACCCATGATGTCCCCGTGATGATGCTCACCGCCAAGTCGACCGAATACGACAAGGTGACCGGTCTCGACTCCGGCGCCGACGACTACATGACTAAGCCATTCGGGATGATGGAGCTGGTCTCTAGGATCAACGCGCTCATGAGAAGGGCGTCGCGCCCCATATCCGATAGCGGCGGTTTTCCAGTGCAGGCGTCGCATCCGCGCACCGGCTCCTCCACCTCTGATTCCGAGTCGACAACGAGCGGGGCTAGTGAGTCCACGGCCGCTTTCGGCGATCAGTGCGAAGGTGTGTTCGACGCAGGGCCGATCCACATGGACGTGGCTCGCCACCTCGTTACCGTGAACGGGATGGAGTTGCGTCTCACACGCAAGGAGTTCGACATGCTCCACTACCTCATGGTCAACCGCGGGATCGTGGTGTCCCGCAGTCAGCTCCTCGACCACGTATGGGGCTACAGTGTTGCTGGACACACTAGGACCGTCGACGCCCATGTTCAGACTCTTCGCAAGAAACTCGGGGAGATCGACCCCTCGGCGTCGTCCATGGTCGAGACTGTAAGGGGAGTAGGCTACCGAGTCAGGGAATGAGGCCGCGATGCCCCGCAGCGACGAAACACGCACTGGAAAGTCCCGTCAGCAGGGCAGGCGGCTCTCCAGCTACATAGTCACCCGAATCTCGGGAACCTTCGTTGTTTTGACGGTGGTCCTCGCGATGGCCATTGCGATCCTGATCTACCACTCGCTCGATGATTCCGCGATGCACACTCTCGCCACTGAGTCGCAGCGGATATCACTTGAGATCAATCAGGAGATCGCCGAGGCTCGTCAGGAGGAGGCAGACTCAGACGACGGCCAGATCGCATGCGATGTCCTCGAGTCGCGTGTCCTGTTAGCCTCGCCCGACATCAGGGTCACCCTGATAGGTGCCGATGGGACGGTTCTCTATGACAACATGGCTGATTCGTCGAGCCTAGAGAACCACTCTCAGCGACCGGAGTTCCTAGAGGCGCTGGAGAGCGGGGAGTCCACGCAGGGACGTTATTCCGAGACTCTTAACGAGGAGACCATCTACCATGCCGTCCGTCTAGATGACGGATCGGTGCTGCGCCTTTCGATGACGCAAACCTCCGTATGGGGGGTGCTGCGAACCGCCATCATCCCCGCGCTGCTCGTCACAGTCTGTGTTCTGGTGGTGGCATGGCTCGTTGTGAGGCGTGTCACCAAGAGGATCTCCGACAGCTTCGAAGCACTCGATCTCGACCACCCCAAAGAGAACACGGGCGCACCGGAGGAGATACAGCCGTTGCTCGATCGTCTGGAGGCGCAGAGGCTTCGTCTGGGCATGCAGGAGCAGGAGAGGCGCAGGTTTACCTCCAGCGCCTCACACGAGCTCAAGACCCCGCTGACCGTCATCTCCGGATACGCGGAGATCATCGCCAACGGCATAGCCCGCCCGGAGGATGTGCAGGACTTCGCAGAGCTCATTCACAAGGAGTCCGGGCATATGAAGGCGATCGTGGACGACCTTCTCGTGCTCACCCGGCTCGACGAGGCCGCGGATGACAGGGGGTCGCTGGCGCTGGACGAGTCGGTCTCGCTCGGTAAGGTTGCTATGGACTCCGTGGAGAGCCTAGAACAATCCGCGCTGCGAAATGGCATTGAGATTGCCCTCGACATTCCAGATGATGTGGAGAGGCCACAGATTATGGTGAGGGGCAACTCCCGCATTCTGCACGAGCTCGCCCGAAATCTCGTCGAGAATGCGATACGTTACAACGTCGAGGGCGGCAAGGTCGAGGTGGCGGTGGACAGGGACGGCTCCGGGAGGCCCTTCCTGCGCGTGTCCGATACGGGCATAGGGGTTCCTCCAGAGCTTCGGGAGAAGATCTTCGAGAGGTTTTTCTGTGCGGACGAGAGTCGGTCAAAGGACGTAGGCGGATCGGGGCTTGGCTTGGCCATAGTCAAGCATGCGGCTATGCTGCACGACGCGCAGATCGTCGTGAGAGACAACGATCCTTCGGGAACAGTGTTCGAGGTGGTGTTCCCACAGCTCTAGGCGAGCCGCCTGTTTAGCGGTGGCTATCGTCTGGTGCGGGAGAGCGCCAGTACCAGGAGGGCAACCCCGATGGCCGCGGATATCCCGAAGGCGATCCGAAACGGAATCATCTGGTCTACGAACAGATCGGGCAGCGCCTCCGTAGCGAGCACCATGAGGGCGGTTCCGAAAGAGGCAGATGCCTGTCTCACGAGAATTGTGAACGATGAGCCGTCGCCTATCGCTCTACCTCTTAGCTCCGAGAGCATCCAGGTCAGCGTCGATCCCATGGACAGGGAGACTCCCGAGCCCCGCACGCATTGGAGGAGAGCGACGAGCCATAGCGGGGTGGAGGCGGAAAAGGTTAGCGCCAGCAGGGCTCCTGCGGCGTAGACCACCGCGCCGATCCGGATGACCCTGCCCTGTCCTATCTTGTCCCCGAGAATGCCGCCAATGGGGTTGAAGACCAGCGCGGCGATGGCTCCGGGCAAGAGCACGGTTCCGGATTCTATGGAGCTGCCACCCAAGACGCCCTGCACGTATAGCGGGATGATCATCGTGATCCCCATGAACGATCCGTACAGCAGGTTCTGTAACCAGAAACCCACCACGTAGTGTTTCGAGCGCATGATCTCGGGTGCTATGAGCGGGTTTTCCACTCTGCGTTGCCTGCGCATGAACAGAGCTACGATCACCGCTCCGGCCAGAAGCGGGATCCACATGACCAGGCTGCCCGCGCTGGAGCCGCTGGCGAGGGATAGACCCGTCAGAAGCCCCCCGAATCCGACCGCGGCAAGCGCGAAGGACCATATATCGAGTTTCTGGGTCTCGTGTCCGCCCTCCTCATTTCTCAGCGCCGGTATCGCGATCACGAGCAGAATCACCGGGATCAGGCACATGGTCCAGAAGAAGTACCTCCACCCCAGGGCGTTGGCGATGGTGCTTCCGATCGTGGGTCCGATGTTAGGGGCGAAGCCCATCGCGACCCCGGCGATCCCCATGGCCGTTCCCTGTCTGCCCGCTGGCATCCGCGACATCGCGATGCTCTGCGACTGAGGCATCAGAAACCCGGTGGAGAAGGCCTGGAGCACCCTACCTAAGAGTATGACGGCCAGGTTCGGCGCCACAGCGCTGACGGCGCACCCCGCGATGAAGAGAGCAAGGCCCAGGATGGTGAACGCTCTCATACCGAGTCGCCTCGAAAGATGCGAGGAAAGCGTCACCGACACGCCGAGCGAGAGCACGTAGATGTTGGTGAGCCACTGTGCCACGTCGACTCCGATTCCGAAGTCGCTTGCCAGCAGGGTCAGAATCGCGTTCAGGCCCGTCTGGGAGAGGTTGCCCATCGCCGCGCCGAGGACGACTATCGTGAAAAGCGCGATGGGGGAGGATGGTGTTCCGGAGCGCCCTGCAAGAGCGTCCTGACCAGGACCGGTAACCTCGTTCATCTTTTTCTCCAAACAACCATTGCGACCCGTTGCCGCTGTTGCAAAACCAACCAATAGTTGGATTATATTGACGCCGTCCGCAGCGACGATACTTGTCTAAGGGTGATCGGCGCTTAGTATGGAATCAATCTTCCACTTAATCAGATGCTTCCAAGGAAAAAGATTCCTTAGAATCGAGGTAACTGACATGAAGATCGCCATCCCTAGCGAGACTGACAAGGGACTTGAGAGCACTCGGAGTGGGCATTTCGGGCACACTCCCTATTTCACAATAGTCACCGTGGAGGACGGTAGCATCGCGAATGTGGAGTCCGTGAAAAACGTCGACCACGACGTTGCGGGCTGCGGAGGGGTGATCGACTATGTGCTCACCCTCGGGGTCGACGGAATCCTCACTGTGGGAATGGGAATGTCGCCGCTGATTCGTTTCACTGAGGCCGGAGTTGCTGTCTACACCGAGACTCAGACCGCCAACGTGGGCGACGTGGCCAGGCTCTTCGCCGAGGGCAGAGTCAGGACCATGCTTCCCGAGGAAGCATGCAATCACGGCGGCCATCATCACCATCACAACTAGGGTGCAGTTCCGGGTATGAGAGCACTGGTCCAGAGGGTTTCCGAGGCGTCTGTCACCATCGATGGATGTCTCGTCTCATCCATAGGCAGGGGGTATCTGATCCTGCTGGGTATTGGCGAGGGAGACTCCGAGGCGCAGGCTCAAAGGTTGTGGGACAAGATCCGCAAGATGCGCATCTTTGAGGATGCCAACGGAAAGACCAACCTGTCGCTGGCTGATGTGGGAGGGGCGGTGTTGGTGGTTTCGCAGTTCACGCTCTACGCGGACTGCAGGAAGGGCAACCGTCCGTCGTTCACCCACTCTATGGCCCCCGGGTCTGCATGCGAGCTCTACGAGCGCTTTGTGGAGATGGCGCGTGCGGACGTGAAAGATGTGCAGACAGGTGAGTTCGGTGCGATGATGGATGTGGCTCTTGTAAACGATGGCCCGTTTACGATCTGGCTCGACACCGAAGAGCTCGGCTAAAGGCGATGGGGGACTCGGCCTCTGCAGGGCCGGGAGTACACATAAACGAAAGGAGCCGGCGATCGCCGGCTCCGTTGCTCTCTGGTAGCCCGTACGAGATTCGAACTCGTGATCTCCGCCTTGAGAGGGCGGTGTCCTAAACCGCTAGACGAACGGGCCATATGTTCTTGCGTCGGCTTTGTCAATGGCTGGGGTGGAAGGAGTCGAACCCTCACTGACGGAACCAGAATCCGCTGTCCTGCCATTAGACGACACCCCAGTGCTAGGTGCTTCGAGCATTCGGTGCCCGCAGACGCAGGAAAGAATACTACAGGCCTGGGTTGGTGTTGGCAAGTGATCTCGAGAAGAAAAGTCGCTCGTCGCGGTAAACGGTGCGAGGGATCTCGGCCTGGAATATCGCGTGAATTGGCTCCTCAATCTGGCGGAGTAGGGCAGTCTGTGGCGGTAGTCTGCGACGAGGGGAGACATGGGGCTGGAGCGAAATCCGAGCGTTGACATCGGTCAGTGTTACGAATAACAATACGGTAACATGCTTTCAGCCCGATCGTCAGACCTGTGGAGCTGAGCGAGGAACCGGGGCTGCTAGAGACAGGAGGATCCTTTGCTTGGAAGACTGTTTAATATGCCGCAGGTGGCAACATTGGCACTGAGGTTTGCTGCAGCGGCGCTGCTGGCGCTGCTCGCATCGCTGATGCTGGTAGGCTGCGCACAGGATGCGAGTTCCGAGGAGGGCGCAACCAGGACGATCACCGACGTCTACGGCAGGAGTGTCGAGGTTCCTGAGACTGTGGAGAGTGTAGCCACGGTCGGCAGCGGGGCCAAGTTCGTCGTCTACGCCGGTGGCCAGGACAAGCTCATCGCTGTCACCGAGATGGAGACCGAATCCAGCATCCAGAGACCCTACACGGTTGCCTGGGCCGATCTGTTCTCGACACTGCCCTCGACCAGCAACGGCAACCATCTCAACGAGACGAACGTCAACACCGAGTTGCTCCTAGAGCTCGATCCTGACGTGATAATCTCCAGCCGCAGTGCGGACGAGTGCGACGAGCTGCAGAACTCTATCGGCATACCGGTGGTGGGAATCTACTACGAGGAGTCGATGTTCGACGAGAACGTGTACAATTCCATACTCACCGTAGGGCAGGCCATTGGGACGGAGAGCCACGCCCAGAGCGTCGTGGACAAGATTATGGAGTGGGAGCAAGATCTGCTCTCCCGCACCGCCGACATCGAGGACGACCAGAGACCAACCTGCTACTTCGGTGCGATCAACTACCGCGGTGCCAAGTCGTTCAGCGGCACGTACGGGCAGTACCCGCCGGCGGTCGCGGTCAATGCGGACAACGTAGCGGACGAGGTCGGGACCTCCGGCTCTTTCGACATCGACCTCGAGCAGCTCAGCGTGTGGGATCCCGACTATATCTTCGTAAACACCGCGAACATGGATCTAATGCTGTCGGACTACAACTCAAGCCCCGACTTTTTCGAGAGTCTGACGGCGTTTCAGAACGGAAACATCTACTCGCAGCCCGCGGTGGTCTACAACGGGATGAATGTGGAGATGGGGATCTGCAACGCCTACTTCATCGGTGCGACCCTCTATCCGGACGCCTTCTCCGATGTTGATCTTGCCTCCACCTACTCCGACATCCTCTCTACGATGCTTGGAGTGGACATCTACCCGCAGCTGCAGGAGGCGGGGATGGACTTTGAGCGGGTCGAGATTCCCTCGCAGGAGTAGCGTGGATGCGTGCGTGCGCGCCCGGGGCGCGAGCCTTGGTGGGTGACGGGAGTTGAGACCGACGCAGATCCCGACACGAACGAGCGCTGGCGGGGCGAGGGATAGCGCCCCCGGGGGACCACGCAGGGCCTACCAGAGTTATATCGGGTGCAAGAGGTTCGTCGTGGTGCTGATGGCTGTGATCCTGCTTGTGGTTGCGGTCTGCTCGATCATGATCGGAGCCAGCGACCTGTCTGTGGGGCAGGTGTTGGCCTCGGTGTTCGGGTTCGGCGACGAGCACAGTATGATCATCGTATGGAACCTCAGGATGCCCAGGGTGCTCACAGCCATCCTTGGCGGCATCGCGCTGGCACTGGCCGGATGCGCCTTCCAGGCGGTGCTCCGAAACCCGCTCGCATCCGCCAGTACGCTTGGGGTGTCCCAGGGTGCGGCGATGGGGGCGTCGATCGCGATCATCTTTGCGGGAGCCGGGGCCGCAGGAGTCGGCGGCTCCTCCACAGTGACAATGTCGGCCAATCCTTATCTGACGGCTCTCATCGCATTCGTGGGTGCGATGGCCTCCACCCTGATAATCCTCGGGCTGTTTCGTCTGCGCGAGATGACCCCGGAGTCGATTGTGCTCGCCGGTGTCGCAATATCGGCGCTGTTTACCGGGGTCACGACGATGATCCAGTACTTCGCGGACGACTCGCAGGTAGCTGCCGTGGTCTTTTGGACCTTCGGAGATCTCAGCAGGGTCAACTACCAGCAGCTTGCGATTATGGGTGTGGTGACTCTGGCGTCGGCCATCTACTTCATCTTCAACAGGTGGAATCTCAATGCTATCGAGACCGGAGAGGTCTCTGCGCACGGTCTCGGGGTCAACGTCAGGCGCACCAGGGTGCTCTCGATGCTTGTAGCATCCGCAGCGGCCTCCACCGTGATAGCGTTTTGCGGGATCATAAACTTTGTGGGACTCGTGGCACCGCATGTCATGAGGCGCTTCATCGGCAGCGACTACCGTTTCCTGCTGCCGGCGTCGGCGTTTGCCGGTGGGGTGTTGCTGCTAGTCTCCGACATAATCGCGCATACCGCGATGTCCCCGATGATCCTGCCGATCAGCGCCATCACCTCGTTCGTGGGCGCTCCCCTGTTCGTGTATCTCCTGTTCCGGGGGGTGCGCAGATGATCGAGGCCAGGGGATTGGAGTTCTCTTACACCGCGGGCTCACCCGTTCTCACCGGCATCGACGTGCACGTGGATGCTGGATCGTTTCTGGCCGTGCTCGGAGTGAACGGATGCGGCAAGTCCACGCTGCTCTCGTGTCTGTCGGGGCTGGTGCGCCCCGACTCCGGAGAGGTGCTGGTTGACGGGCGCGACATACAGGGCATCTCCCGCTCGAGTCGAGCCGAACTTCTGGCCTTCGTGCCACAGCACTGCCATGCCAATCGCATGAGCGTCTTTGACACGGTACTGATGGGCAGAAGGCCCCTGATGAAAGGGGCTCCCACCGGAGAGGATCTGGACGCCATAGGCGAGCTGCTGGAGGCGTTCGGGATGGCCGACTTGGCACTGCGGTACGTCGATGAACTGTCGGGAGGGGAGTTTCAGAAGGTTATACTCGCCCGCGCGATCGCTCAGGAGGCGTCGACGCTGCTTCTCGACGAGCCCACCAACAATCTCGACCTGGCAAACCAGCACGAGGTAATGCGAATGTGCGCGGAGCTTGCGCACGGGCGCGGGATTGCCATGGCGGCGGTACTGCACGATGTGAACCTGGCTCTTCGATACTGCGACAGTTTCCTGCTTCTCAAAGACGGAGGGGTCTACGCGCAGGGAGGGCAGGAGGTCGTGGATGCACGTGCCATAGAGGAGGTCTACGGTATGGCCTCCGATATAATCGAGCACGGCGGGCACAGGATCGTGGTGCCTGCGTAGAAATCGGACGCACTGGTGGCAATTCGTCGGCAGTGCTTGGCATGATCGGGGCGTGATCTACTTGGCGGCATCTGAGTCGGGCGAACTGAACAGGGTTGCAGCATATTTCGACTTCCGGGCCGACAGCTGGGACGAGATGTCTGCCGGCAGATCGCCCGTCCAGGGCGCCGTGGTGGCTATGGCAGGCGTTGGCGAGGGCGATCGGGTGCTCGACGTTGGCTGCGGCACCGGGGTCATGACCGATTTCTACCTGGATGCGGATGCGGATGAGGTCGTGGGCATCGACGTCTCCGCCAGAATGGTTGAGATAGCCTCCGAGAAGTTCTCTGACGAGCCGCGCGCGACCTTCGTCAACGCTGACGTGCTCGACTTTAAGGACGATGGCGGGTTCGATGCGGTGGTCGCCTACAACTGCTACCCGCACATTATCGACAAGCACGCTCTGGTAGAAAGCACCGCTAGGCTGCTCAGACCCGGCGGGCGCTTCGTGGTGGCGCACGGCACCTCGCGCGAGCAGATCAACATGACTCACGGCCATGTTCCCGACGCAGTCAAGACTCCCCTGATGCCCGCTGCCGAGGCAGCAGGGGAGTGGGAGACGCTATTCGACATCGATGCGGTGGTCGACACCCCGGGGTTCTATGCCTTTGCCGGGAGGCTGCGGGAGGCTTACTCCGGCCAGGACCGCGAGGCCGCCTTCTACGACAACGCCAGGATGCCATCGGATTCTGAGGACGGCCGCAGGATGCTTCGTAGGATGAATGCTGGGCATCATGCGGAGCTCTCCGAATGGGCATTCGGGTTCATCGAGGCCGATCCCGCATCCGATGCGTTCGATGTGGGATGCGGTGGAGGAGCAAACGTAGCGAGGCTCCTCGAGGCGTGTCCCGAAGGCACCGCGACAGGCGTGGACTACTCGCCTACAAGTGTGGAGGTTGCGAGTGATTTGAACTCCGAGGCGATGGCGCAGGGTAGGTGCGACATCGTTTTGGGCGACGTGTCGGATCTGCCGTTTGACGACGGTAGTTTCGATGTGGCCACTGCGTTCGAGACGATCTACTTCTGGCCAGATCCCGCCGCCGGAATTGCCGAGATCGCGCGTGTGCTCAGACCCTGCGGGATCCTGATGGTCTGCAACGAGGCCGACGGTGTGGTCAACGACGCCGGGAGGTGGTCGTCGACCATCGAGGGCATGCGCGTCTACACCGCCGAGCAGATCTCCGAGATGATGCGTGCCGCAGGG
>CAYRYP010000038.1:0-13972 GCA_964428485.1 uncultured Coriobacteriaceae bacterium | reverse complement strand
CCTTAGAAACAATTCTGTTACCTTTTACAGCTGGTTTTTTAGACGGTTTATAAAACATATCTACATATGGTAAGATATTCATATGTCAAAGCCTTTCCAAACACAATTTTTAAAACAGCTGGAAGGGCCTTTACTTATGTTTTCTCACTAAGGAGATTTAATGGCTAGGAAAAAATCCGAGCACAGCTATGACGAGAGTGATATTCAAATTCTCGAGGGTCTTGAGGCGGTTAGAAAAAGACCCGGCATGTATATCGGATCAACTGGTCCAAGAGGTCTGCACCACCTTGTCTACGAGGTTGTAGATAATTCGGTTGATGAAGCTCTTGCAGGGTTTTGTTCTAAGATCGACGTTATTATCCATCCAGATAACTCCGTTGAGGTTATAGACAACGGACGTGGAATTCCAGTTGGAAAGAATGCCAAGACAAAAAAATCCACTCTTGAAGTGGTATTCACTGTTTTACATGCCGGCGGAAAATTCGGTGGCGATGGTTACAAAATTTCCGGAGGTCTCCATGGAGTCGGTATCTCTGTTGTAAACGCCCTATCAACAAGGGTGGAGGCCACAGTTTTTAGAGAAGACGCTCAATGGAAGATGGTTTTCGAACGTGGTAAAACCGTAGAGAATTTAACAAAAGTAGGTAAAAGTACTAAAACAGGTACCAAGATCAGATTTTGGCCCGATCCTGAGATCTTTACTGAGACTACAGTTTTTGATGCCGAGACCCTTACCACCCGTCTAAGGGAGATTGCCTTCCTTAACAAAAACGTGAAGATAACTTTTACCGATCTAAGAGTAGGGGAGGGACAAGAGCCTGAGAAGCTAGAGTTTCACTACACCGGTGGCATCATCGATTATGTTAAGTATCTCAACGAAGGCAAAGATATACTTCCTGGACTCAGTAGGCCGATCTACATTGAGAAGAAAGAGGAGAGCTGTGAGGTGGAGATCGCCATGCAGTGGAACACCTCTTTCACCGGCACCATAATGGCGTTTGCCAACAACATCCACACTACCGAGGGCGGTACACACGTCGAGGGATTTAAAAATTCCCTTACTAGAACGATTAATAACTATGCGCTCAGTCAAAATCTAATAAAAAGCAAGGAGGACAGTCTTACTGGAGATGATGTCCGCGAAGGGTTGACTTGCGTTATATCCGTCAAGCTCCGCGAGCCGCAGTTTGAGGGCCAGACTAAAACCAAACTCGGCAACACAGAGATGAGAACCTTCGTTCAATCCACGCTTAATGCCGGTTTATCTGAGTTTTTAGAGGAACATCCCAACCCGGCTAAAGAGATTATTAAAAAAGCCACACAGGCCGCGAAGGCTAGAACCGCCGCTAGAAAGGCGCGTGATCTCACCAGGAGGAAAAGTCTTCTAGAGAGTTCAACTCTTCCTGGAAAACTCGCCGACTGCTCCATCAGGGATGCATCGCTTACAGAACTCTATATTGTGGAGGGAGACTCCGCAGGTGGATCCGCAAAGCAGGCTAGGGAAAGGTCTTTCCAGGCTATTCTTCCGCTTCGAGGAAAGATTCTCAACGTTGAGAAGGCAGGGCTTCACAGAGCCCTTTCCTCCGACACGATCAGCTCTCTGATCACCGCGATTGGGACTGGGGTCGGCGACGATGAGTTTGATATCGAAAAGGCTCGCTACCACAAGATCATCATCATGACCGATGCAGACGTCGACGGCGCTCATATCAGATGTCTGCTTCTAACCTTCTTCTATAACCATATGGAAGATCTGATCCACAACGGCTACGTCTACATCGCTCAACCGCCGCTGTATCGAATAGCTGTGGGAAAGAAACACAAATATATATATAACGACGAGGATCTCAAAAAAGAGGTGGCTAAGCTCCCTGAGGGAACTAAGTACACCGTGCAGCGCTACAAAGGCCTCGGAGAGATGGACCCCGAGCAGCTGTGGGAGACGACGATGGATCCCGAGAACAGGACTCTTCTCCAAATGACGATCGAGGATGGGGTCGCCGCACAGCGTGCTATCTCCGATCTGATGGGAAGTCAGGTCGAGCCGCGTAGGGAATTCATCCAGAAGTACGCGAAGAACGTGAAGAACCTCGACATCTAATCGGTTTTTACGAAGCAGATTCTAAAACCTTAAAGAGGGGAATGGAATAAGTGGCAGACAACACACAGGAAATGGATCTGAGTGGAAGTAAACTGATCACCGACGATCTTGCCAGCGAGTTACGCACGGACTTTCTCGACTACGCGATGAGCGTCATCGTGTCCAGGGCTCTGCCAGATGTGCGCGACGGTCTCAAGCCGGTCCACCGCAGGATCCTCTACGCGATGTACGAGTCTGGAATTCGTCCAGACAGGCCGCATAAGAAGTCGGCCTGGACAGTTGGAGAGGTTATAGGCAAATACCACCCTCACGGAGATGCAGCCGTCTATGACACGATGGTGCGTCTTGCCCAGGACTTCTCGATGAGGGTTCCCTTGGTTGATGGACATGGCAACTTCGGCTCGGTCGACGGAGATTCCGCCGCGGCGATGAGATATACGGAGGCCAGGCTGCAAAAGGCAGCCATGGAATTGATCCGTGACATCGAGAAGGACACCGTCAACTTTCAACCTAACTACGACGAATCCCTAACCGAGCCTGCGGTCCTTCCCTCAAGGTTCCCGAACCTACTTGTGAATGGGTCCTCTGGAATCGCGGTTGGAATGGCAACCAACATCCCCACCCATAACCTGGGAGAAGCTATCGACGCGACTATCCTCTACCTCCAGAACCCAGATGTAACAGTAGAAGAGCTCATGAAGGTCATACCAGGCCCAGACTTCCCGACGAAAGCGATCATCATGGGAAGCAACGGGATCAAAGAGGCCTACGAGACCGGTAAGGGATCCATCACCATTAGGTCCCGCGCGGTTCAGGAACATACATCCACCGGGCGCGAGCGGATCGTCATTACCGAGATCCCCTACATGGTCAATAAAGCCAAGATGATTCAGAAAATCGCTGATCTCGTCCATGAGAAGAAGATCACCGAGATCTCTGACTTGAGAGATGAGTCCGACCGCAGCGGAATGCGTATTGTGATCGAGCTTAAACAGGGGAGCATCCCGGATGTGGTCCTCAACAAGCTCTACAAGCACACCCAACTTCAAACCAGCTTTGGTATCAACATGATCGCACTCGTCGACGGGGTGCCTAAGCTGCTGCCGCTGCGCGAGATCCTTAAGAACTACTGTGATTTCCAGCGCGATGTGATAATTAGACGTACTAGGTTCGATCTGAAAAAAGCTGAGGAGCGCGAGCACATTCTTGAGGGGCGCGTGATCGCACTCGACAACATCGACGAAGTCATCGAGATAATCAGGGGATCGAGGACCGACGAGATCGCCAGGCAATCTCTAATGGACAGGTTCTCCCTCTCTGAGATACAGGCGCGCGACATCCTAGAGATGAGGCTCAAGAAGCTAACCGGCCTCGAGCGCGAAAACCTGATAAGCGAGCTTAATGAGCTCCGTGACAAGATCGCCTACTACAAGCAGGTTCTCTCCGACGACTCGTTGGTTCGTAAGATCATCATCGACGAGATGACGGAGATCAAAAACAAGTTCGGTACTCCCCGGCTCACTGAGATTTCCTCCTCTAGCGCTTCTACCCTCGAAGTCGAAGATCTTATCGCCGAAGAGGACATGGTGGTTACGATCACCCATACCGGTTATGTCAAGAGACTCCCGGTTGCCACCTATAAGCAGCAAAAGCGCGGTGGCAAGGGACTCCACGGCATGAACCTAAAGGAAAATGACTACGTGGAGACTCTCTTTATAGCCTCCACGCACGACTACGTGCTCTTCTTCACCAACTATGGCAAGGTGTACAGACTCAAAGTGCACGAGCTGCCGATTGGGTCGAGACAGGCCCGCGGCCACGCTATAGTGAACTTACTCCCGTTTGACAAGGACGAGAAGATCGCCGCTGTCATTTCCACCAAAACCTTCGCCGCCGACCAATGTCTGATCTTTGCCACCAAGAACGGGTTGGTCAAAAAGACCACGATGGACAGCTATGATCGCTCCAGGAGAGATGGTCTAATCGCCATCAAACTCAAGGACGATGACGAGCTTATAGCTGTTCGTAAGGTTAAGGCGGGGGAGAAGGTCATGATGGTCTCCTCCGCTGGCAAGGCGATCATGTGGGACGAGTCGGAGGCTCGCTCCATGGGACGCGACACCACGGGCGTCAAGGGAATGACTCTCAAGGGAGACAGCAGGCTCCTCGGAATGGAAATCGCCAATCCCAACATGGACCTTCTAGTCATAACCGAAAAGGGATACGGCAAGCGTACCCCTGTGAGTGAGTACCCAGAGCAGCATAGAGGTGGGCAGGGTGTTAACACCATAACCCTCACTGACAAGAAGGGCAGCCTTGCCTGTATGAAGGTCATCTCGGAAAACGAGGAGATAATTCTCTCCACCGAGGGCGGCATCGTCATACGTGTGAAGGCTAAAGGTATATCCAGCCTCGGAAGAGTTACTCAGGGCGTGAAAATCATGGACGTCGACGAAAACGACAAGGTCACCGCGATTGCGCGCCACAGCGACGATGACGTCAAGGACGGAAACAGGGGCGCCAACAAGAAGGATGACCCCGCGCAACTCTCGCTGAACATAGAAGAGAGCGAGTAGGTTCGGGTAGGATTACTACTCGGATTGCTCCGAACTCTCAGAGCCCTTGGCTTCGGAAGTGTCTTCTGACTCCGGGGTGACGCTGAAATCAGAGGGGTTCAGGTTCTCCACGAACTCGTGGAAGGCCTCGAGTTCCTTCTCGCCGAGCTTGTCGCCTCGCCTCGCGTTGAAGTTTATGGATGTGGCGACGAAAACGGGAGACTCCACGAAAATCGGAGCGTTTTCTCTGATTGCGAGGGCTATGGCGTCGCTCGGCCTAGCATCTATGTCGAACTCGTCTCCGTCCTGCTCCATGACAAGTTTGGAATAAAACGACATGCCATACACCCGGTCGATGACGACCTTGACCAGCCTGCCGCCGAGGGCATCGACAAGGTCAAGCATGAGGTCGTGTGTTTGCGGGCGTTCGGTCTTCTTTCCTTCTATAGCCACGCTTATAGCCATGGCCTCAGAGGAACCGATGTAAATTGGAAGGACACGCGGGTTGGGGCCAGTTTCCATGTACGGACGGAGCACGACGACCGACTTTTCTGGTCCAGCGCCAAGCAGAAGCGCCTCTATGGATACTGGGATCATGATGCATTCCTCCTTCCCTTGGTAGAATATATACCAAGTAACAGCCCGTGCTACCATCTAAAGGCAGAAGCGATGCCTTCTGCTACGTAAACGCCGTCTGTAGGTTTCATCGGTGGATTGTTCTTGACCTCTCTAACCCAACGGTATAAATTAACTAGGCGTTTTCACGGGCCCATAGCTCAGTTGGCTAGAGCGCACGGCTGATAACCGTGAGGTCACTGGTTCGAATCCAGTTGGGCCCACCATCTGCTCCACAACCGGCCCACCTTGAGTGGGTTTCTTGCTCTTAGGGGTAAAATTGGAGCGGAATCCCAAGTGGGGATATAGCTCAGCTGGGAGAGCGCGGGCTTTGCAAGCCTGAGGTCAGGGGTTCGAGCCCCCTTATCTCCACCAGTTCGCAATAAGCAGGCCAGATGCATGTAGCGAGCACATCTGGCCTGTTTCTTTAAGCGGCAAGAAATCGCAGCTGTATACGAAATGCCGCATGTCCCGCCAACTGCATGTGAAAGTTTGGACGGGCGATGAAATAAATGTAAAGAGGAAGCGCAATGAGCAAGACGTTTGCTGATCTCGGACTGTCGAAGAGGGTTCTGGAGGCGGTAGCCGAGATGGGCTACACCACTCCAACCCCCATCCAGGAGCAGACGATTCCACTGGCACTCGAGCACCACGATGTGGTGGGCGCCGCACAAACCGGCACAGGAAAGACCGCGGCTTTCATGCTGCCGATCATGGATATATTGGCAAGGCAGGCCGACGAGTACTACGAAAACCTCCGTAAAGAGGAGAAGAAAAAAGAGCAGGAGAGGGCCGCCGCTGAGGCCGCCAAGCTCGAATCTAAAGGAAAGGAAGAGGGGGAGAACAAGCCCAAGACCAAGAAGAAGCGCCGTAGGAAGAAGTTTCCCAGGCGCAAGGGTCCGTTCGCGCTGATCGTCACCCCGACCAGAGAGCTCGCACAGCAAATCGATTACGTCGCAACGCAGACGTCTGGTGTCACCAAGCTTCGCACGCTTACAGTTGTGGGTGGTAAGGGATACGGTCCTCAAATCGAGGGAATCAAGGCCGGCATTGACATCCTCGTGGCGACTCCGGGGCGTCTCATCGATCTGATGAACCAGAACGCGGTGGACCTGGGCAAAGTGGAGTTTTTAGTATTGGACGAGGCCGACAGGATGCTCGACATGGGTTTCTGGCCCAGCGTTAAAAAGATCGTCGCGGCGGTTCCGGAGGAGAGGCAGACTCTGCTCTTTTCGGCTACGCTCTCCAAGGACATCATAAACTCAACCTCCTCGCTTCTTAAGAATCCTAAGTTCGTCGAGGTGTCCCATCAGGGTCAGACGGCAGACACCGTGGAGCAGTATGTGATGCCGGTGAGTCAGACCCAAAAATCCGAGCTTCTCCAGGCACTAATAGAGAATAAAGGCGGAACCAGGATCCTGGTGTTCACTCGCACAAAAAGGCGAGCCGACGCATGCGCCAAGAGGCTGAAGAAAACATCGCTTCGGGCGGAGTCGATCCACTCCGACAAGAGCCAAAATCAGCGCCAACGCGTACTCGACGATTTCAAGCGTGGCAAGATCGATATCCTCATCGCGACAGACGTGCTTGCGCGTGGGATCGATGTGAGCGAGGTTAACTACGTCGTCAACTATGACACACCCCTGAACCCCGAGGATTACGTGCATCGCATCGGCAGAACGGGGCGTGCCGGTGAGAGCGGAGTAGCCTACACGTTCGTGGCTATCGACGAGATCACCGCCTTCCGCGAGATCGAGTACTTCACCAAGAAGCTTATCGATGTCTACGACCTCGAGGGCTTTGAGTATTCGGAGAACAGGGTCGTTCCTAAGGCCAACAGGAGCATCGAGAAGGGAAAGACCCCCAGTGGGAACAGAAGGCTTGCCTATAACGGGAGCCGAAGGCGCAGGTCGTCTTTTTCAAGGGGTGGATCCCGAAGGAGATAGAACAGACATCGCTATCGAAGAGGAGAGAAGAACATGCATTACAAGTACTCGCCCGTTGGGATCTGCTCACGCGAGATTATTTTTGACTACGACGGGGAGAAGATCACCAACCTAAGGTTCATCGGGGGATGCAACGGAAACCTCAAGGCGATCGGCAGGCTCCTTGAAGGCATGGAGCCCCAATACATCATCGACAAGCTCAAAGGCAATACTTGCGGCCACAGGCCCACCTCGTGTGCTGATCAGCTTGCCAATGCGATGGAGGCTCTGCTCGACGGAAGCCTTCAGCCTGCGGACTAGCCACGCATCTACACAAAGCAAAAAGACCGCCGACATATTCGGGAGAGAATCATGGCCGAGGACAATCAGGATCAGCAAAGTCCGATAAGCGAGCAACTTGACGAGCTCGCCTGCGATGCCATCGGGATGGCCCTTGATAAGCTGGCGCTCGGGGAGGGCCTGTGGCCAACGCTCATGCTTCTCTCCCAAGATGGGGAGCGGGAGTACTTCGTCTTCGAGGACGATGGGCTCGATATATGCCTCATGGAGGCGCGGGAGTCGGTGAAGAGCCTCGGCGAGCATGCTAGCTGCTACGCGCTCTACTACGATGGCTTCTTCGAGAATGAGATCGGCGTCTCTGACAACGCACTGATAGTCGAGTTCGGGGAGAGGGGAGCCGATACCGCCTACTCCGCCGTCGTCGCATATGGCAACCCGGGCTCTGAGTCGGAGTTCTGGTACGACGCCCCGTTGCCAGGCGGCGAGGAGAAGCTGCTCTTTTAGAAGGGCACGGGCGGTCTGGAAAACAAGGCTTGCATACAGGGGAAATATCAAATATGTCACACAGGGCAATCAGAAACATCGCGATCATCGCCCATGTCGATCATGGCAAGACAACGCTGGTCGACAGGATACTCCAGTCAACCGGAGTATTCAGAGCTAACCAGGACGTGCCTGATCAGGTGTTGGACTCCAACGACCAGGAGCGCGAGCGCGGGATCACTATCCTTTCCAAAAATGTCTCCGTGGAGTACAAGGGGGTCAAGATCAACATCATCGACACCCCTGGGCACTCCGATTTTGGAGGCGAGGTGGAGCGCGTCTTAAACATGGCCGACGGGGCTCTGGTGATAGTGGACGCCTTCGAGGGGCCGATGCCCCAGACCAGCTTTGTTTTGAAGCTGGCGTTGAGAATTGGACTTGCGCCGGTGTTGGTGGTCAACAAGATCGATCGTCCAGGTGCCCGCCCTAAGCAGGTTGTCAACGATGTCTTTGATCTGATGATCGACCTTGACGCGAACGATGAGCAGCTCGAGTTCCCGGTGGTCTACACCTCCGCGGCTCAGGGCTACGCGCGCTACGAACCCGATGATGGCAACGACGACATGACTCCGCTCCTAGACACCATCCTGGAGCATGTTCCCGAGCCTAGCTACGACGTAGAAGCCCCGGTGGCACTGCAAGTCTGCACTGTGGCGCACTCCAACTTCGTGGGAAGGATCGCCATCGGGCGACTTCACACCGGGATGCTCCACGACAAGGACAGCGTGCTCGTGATTAAACCCAACGGCAGTCGGCGCACGGTTCAGATCAAGCAACTCTACACCTTTGAGGCGCTTGGTCAGGTTGAGTGTGGGGAGGTCTCGGCCGGGGATATCGCAGCGGTGGTCGGCATCGACGACGCCGACATTGGGGATATGATCACCTCCCCCGACGATCCGGTGGAGCTCCCTCCGATCTCGATAGAAGAGCCCACGATGGCCGTGGTGTTCGAGGCTTCGACTAGCCCGCTCGTGGGACAGGAGGGCGACATCGTAGGAGGTCGCCAGCTGCGCGAGCGCTTGATGCGCGAAAAGGAGTCCAACGTGACGATGCGTATCGAGGAGCTAGAGGACAAGAGCGGCATTGAAGTCGCTGGGAGGGGCATCCTCCACCTGTCGGTCCTGATGGAGACCATGCGTCGGGAGGGCTACGAGTTTCAGGTGGGCAGGCCCAAGGTCCTCATAAAGAAGGACGAGGACGGCAACCTTCTTGAGCCCATAGAGAACGCGACGATTGAGGTTGTCAACGAGTATTCTGGCAAGGCCATCGAGGTAATGGGGGCCAACGGGGGAGAGCTCGTCGACATGGTCAACCGTGAGGAGCATACCTTCATGACCTTCCACATCCCCACCAGGGGGATTATGGGGCTTAGTACCAAGCTCATGAACGCTACGCATGGCGAGGCGATATTCACCCACTGCTTCTACAGCTACGGCCCGTATAGGGGTGAGCTCGGCGGCAGGAAGAATGGTGTGATGGTGGCGATGTACAACGACAAGGCGGTCGCCTACGCGCTCGACACGCTGCAAACCCGTGGCGTGATGTTTGTTGCGCCCGGCGACCAGTGCTATGAGGGCATGATCGTGGGCGAGCATGCCAAGAAGAACGACCTGGTGGTTAACGTCTCCAAGACAAAACAGCTCACCAACACCCGCGCCGCCTCTGCGGACAAGGCGATTCTGCTCACCCCGCCGAGGGAGTTCACGTTGGAGGAGTCCCTCGAGTACATCCAGGACGATGAGCTCGTGGAGATTACGCCAAAGTCGATCAGAATGCGCAAAAGGATTCTCTCCGCCGTCGACAGGCGCAAGGCCAAAAGGGTCTAAGAGAACCGAAAGCGCCGGAAACTGCCCGGTCGGCCGCGTATAGCGAAAGCTCACCCCCACAGTGGCATAATCGAGATCTAGCCGGCTTCGAACGAAACGCTATCTGAATGGCAGCCGGATGAGATCAGGAGGAAAGAATGGATACCACGATTCTCAGGTCTCTCTCCTACGGGGTTTACATAATCACCGCTATGGATGGGGACAGGCCCTGCGGGTGCACAGCCAACAGTGTCATGCAGATCACATCCGAGCCGCAAACGGTGGCGGTGAGCCTTAACAGGGCCAACTACACCAACGAGCTGGTCAAGAACACAGGGCGTCTCGCGGTCAACATCCTCGCAGAGAACAGCGACGCCTCCCTCATCGGGGGGTTCGGGTTCTCCTCCTCGAGGGACACCGACAAGTTTGATGGGGTTGACTACGAGATGGTGCACGGCCTTCCGGTTCTCAAGGGAACCTGCGGGTATATGATCCTCGAGGTCAAGAGCACCGTTGAGACCAGTACCCACACCATATTCATCGCCGAGATGACCGACGGTGAGGTTATCGACAAGAAGGCCGTTGCGATGACCTATGCCTACTACCACAACGTGGTAAAGGGCAAGACCGCAAAGAACGCTCCGACCTACATTCCTGAGATCGATGGCGACGGTGAGACCCAGTCCGAGGACGTCGCTGATGCGCCTCGCGGTGTCTGGGTATGCAAGATATGTGGGTATGCTTACGAGGGCGATGTTCCGTTCGAGGAGCTTCCCGACGACTGGACCTGTCCACTTTGCAAGGCGCTCAAGTCTGCGTTTGAGTACAGGATGCAGTAGTTATCGAGTAAATAAGAGCCGTTTGTATGAGTGGCCGGTATGGCCTGCACGGTTGAGCCGGCATATCCCAGCAAGCGGCTGATCTGTGAGACGTCCGTTTTGGGCGGTGCCCAATGGGCGACCTGGAAGGAAGATGCCAAATGTCTACGCTCATCGCCGTTGAGGATGCAATTGCGAAAGTACTCGAGAGCGTGCGCGAAACCCCGGTGGAGGAGGTGTTCGTGATCGATGCTATCGGGCGTGCTGTTGCGGAGGATCTCCACAGCGACATAGACATCAACATGTTCGATGATGCGGCGATGGATGGCTACGCGATCATCGGAGCCGATGTCGCCGATGCCAGCGAGGACAACCCTGTCGAGCTCGATGTCATCGATGTCGTCGGGGCGGGCTACCTTCACGAGGGAACGCTGGAGAGCGGCAAGGCCGTCAAGATCATGACCGGCGCTGCGATGCCCGCCGGTGCTGACACCAACGTCAAAATCGAGGATGTGGAGATTACCGGCAACGGAGACACCGGCGACAAGGTGATCTTCCATGCTCCCTACAAGGTCGGCGCCAACGTCCGCAAGGCCGGGGAGGAGGCCAAAGCCGGCCAGCTCGTCTTCGAGAAGGGCAGCGTGATCAACCCGGCGGGTGCGGGGCTGCTCGCCACGACCGGCCATGTCCAAGTCCCGGTGCACAAGAGGCCCGTGGTCGGGATCATCTCGATCGGCTCCGAGCTCGTGGACTCTACGGAGGTCCCTCCGATGGGCAAGAGGCGCGACTCCAACAAATACACCCTCGCATCGATGGCAAGGGATGCGGGGGCCGAGGTCAGGCTCTATCCGATAGCGGCTGACAAGTTTGAGGAGATCCGGGACGAGTACACCAAAGCGGCCGCTGAGTGCGACCTAGTGGTTTCGAGCGGCGGCGCCTGTGGGGGAGACTTCGACTACATCACCCAGGTGATAACATCGCTTGCAGAGGTTAAGTTCGAGTACGTCAACATGAAGCCGGGCAAGGCCCAGACGTTCGGCGTCGCCTCCGACGGCACGCTTCTGTTCGGTCTCTCCGGAAACCCCGCGGCCTCCGCCACTGGCTTTGAGATTCTCATTCGTCCGGCGCTGCTCAAGATGCAGGGCCATAGAAACCTGGTACGTCCGAGGGTCATCGCCAGGCTCGATTCCAACGTCAAGCGCAAGCAGGATTCCAGGCGCTTTTTGCTGAGGGGCACCGTGACTAGGGGTGACGATGGCGTGTATGTTGCCTCGCCGTCCAGCCGTCAGTCATCGGCGATCATCGGGACGACCTCCACGTCCAACTGCTTCATTGTGATTCCCGAGGGAACAGAGCCTGGAACCGAGGGCATGGAAGTCGAGTGCATCCGCATCGACATGCCGGAGGGTTCGGAGATCTAGCGTCTGCTTCTAGTAGGCGCTGAGTCCTAGATCCTGCCTCTAGATCCTCTCCACTATATCGTCGCGGTAGCGGCGGGTCTCGGCGATCGCTCTCTCTACGTCGATGCCGGGCCACTCCCCGTCGCGGTATACGACCTTGCCGTCGACCATCGTGAGCACGACATCCTCGCCCGACTCGGAGTAGACGACGTTCGTGGCCATGTCGGTGACGGGCTGCATCCACGGCTTGTCGATATCGAGAACCACCAGGTCCGCCCTGTATCCAACGGCGATCTTGCCACAGTCCTGCCGCCCCTGGGCGTATGCTCCCGCGCTCGTTGCGGCTGCGAGCACCTCCTTGGTGGAGATGCCTACAGGGTCGCATTCATAACCGCGGTGTATTGTGGCGAGCAGGTACATGTCGCGGAAGAGATTCTGCGCGTTGTTGCTCGCCACCCCGTCGGTGCCGATGGCCAGGCGGACTCCCTCGTCTAGGACCCGCCTGCAGTTCATGAAGCCGCTGCCGAGCTTGAGGTTGGAGGCCGGGTTCGTGGCGATGGTGACGCCCTTTTCTCTGAGAATCTCGAAGTCTCCATCCTCGAGCCATACGCAATGGGCCGCAGTCGTACGCGGATCAAACGCTCCCATGCTGGCGAGGTACTGCGGTGGAGTGAGCCCGTCGTGGCGTTCCTTGCACTCCTCGACCTCGGTCTTGGTCTCGGAGACATGCACCTGCATGCCCACTCCGTACTCGAGCGCTTTTTCGGAGACTTCCCGCACGATGTTGGGAGTGGTGATGTACTCGGAGTGCAGGCACATGTCCATGAGCAGCCTGCCGTCGAAGGCTCCGTGCAGATCGTTTCGCAGATGCTCGTTCATCGTGTAGAACTCGGTATCGATGTAGTGGGCCTTGGGGTCGAAGCAGCTGATCGATCTGCAGATGTTGCATTTGATCCCCGACTCTCCGACGGCCTGAGCTCTTGCATCGTCGAAGAAGTACATGTCGGAGAAGGAGACGATGCCGTAGCGCAGCATCTCGGCTATCGCGAGCCTTGTGGCGGGAAGTGCGGCTTCGTCGGTGATAAGCGCTTCGAACGGAAAGATCATCTCGTTGAGCCATCTCTGAAGCGGGAGGTTCTCAGCGTATCCCCGCAGAAGCGTCATCGTGGAGTGGGCGTGCATGTTGTAGAGACCGGGGATCAGCAGCTTGCCTCTGCCGTCGTACGTCTGCCCATAGTCCTTGCTCGGGCGCGACGTTTCGATGCAGTCGATCCGGTCTCCCTCGATTCCTACGAAGCAGCCGCTTCGGTGGTCCAGATTCTCATCAAGGATGTCGATGTTCTCGAAGAGCATGCGCACCTCCAGCAAAACGTGTCCGCTAACAACTGTGATTGTAAACCAACGCGTATATGGGAGGATCGACTGTGGGCTGGGCCGGGGGGTCGGGTATTGCGTATTGCGATATTTGACCCATGGTCCTGCTTGGTGGTTTTAGGAAAAGAAAAGGCCCCGATGAGGGGGTCTTTCGAATCTAACTGGCGGAGGAGGAGGGATTCGAACCCTCGTACCCGGGGTTACCGGATAAACGGTTTTCGAGACCGCCGCATTCAACCACTCTGCCACCCCTCCGCATATGTTGTCCGGGTCTATCGGCCCGACAGGGCTCGTGGTTGTCTCAAACAAAAAAATCGGAATGGCGGAGAGCTAGGGATTTGAACCCTAGATACGGTTTTGCCGTATACACGATTTCCAATCGTGCGCCTTCGACCACTCGGCCAGCTCTCCATTTTCCGTATCTGATTGTAGCTGCTGCTATGACATGCAGAGCCAACAGCGAGCAGCAGTATAACACGATTTGCCCCCCATGAGGCGAAACGCCTGCGGACGGCACGCCAGGGCGAAGGCGGCGC
>CAYRYP010000037.1:2488-14004 GCA_964428485.1 uncultured Coriobacteriaceae bacterium | reverse complement strand
CGCCAGACCCAAACCCGCACAACCCGCACGTAGGAAGCCGCTTTGCCAGATCCAGAAAGGGCCGGGCTCTCACTGGAAGAACCCGACCCCTGAACTCTCAACTTGCCAGCCCGTCTAACATCGGGCGGGCGTCGCTGCGTGTACCGTGCAACCCGGCACGAATGCACGGCGCGTAACCCGAAGAGTCTACTTCAGGTTGTAGGCAGCCACATAGGCGGTGCTGGTAGCATGCTGAATCCTGCCGGCCTTCTCGGCGTCACCCGCGATGATGATGTTCGGGAACGCAGCCATGATCTCATCGCTGGGCTTGGTGGAAGCGGTGCCGAGGGAGAGGACCAGGTAATCGAAGGTCGCGGTCTCGGTTGCGCCGGTCTCGGTGTTCTCGAACTGAGCGGAGCCCTCCTCGATCTTGACCAGCTTGTGCTTCGGGAACAGCCCGACGTTGTGCTCGGCGCAGCGGCCGAGGACGTCGATGAGGTTCTGGAAGTGCATGCCAGGTCCGATGTCATCGAGCATCTCATAGACCTCGACCTCGTTGCCCTTGTCGGCGAGGAACTCTGCGGTCTCGATACCAGTCATGCCAGAACCAACGACGCAGATCTTCTTGCCGAAGAACTTGATGTCACCGGAGAGGATCTCTGTGGTCTTGATGACGCAATCGCAGTCGATGCCCTCGATCGAACGCGGCATAATCGGAGTGGCACCAGCGGTCCAGATGATCGCGTAGGGATCAAGCTCCTTGAGCAGCTCGACGGTAGCCGGGGTGTCCAGCCTGACCTCGATGCCGTGCTTCTCGAGCATGGCCCTGTAGTAGTCGATGAGCCACTGGATCTTATCCTTCTTGGGCGGCTTGTTGGCGTACTGCAGCTGGCCTCCAACCTCGGACTTGGCCTCGAGGATCAGCGGCTTGAAGCCACGCCTCGCAAGGATATGGGCGGCCTGCATACCGGCGGGACCGGCACCGACAACCACGACGAGCTTGCCATCCCCGACCTTGTCGAAGTTGGTCCACTCGCCCTCGTGCCCGGCCTCGGGGTTGATGGAGCACTGAACTCCCTCGGGACCGCCGACCATGAGGGTCTCCATGCAGGTGAGGCAGGAGATGCAACGCCTGATCTCGTTGGCGCGGCCCTCCTCGGCCTTCTTGGCCCAGTAGGCATCGGCGAGATGCGTGCGAGCGGAGCCAACGAAGTCGCAGGTGCCGTTCTCAAGAAGCATCTCGCAGTAGGCCGGGTCGCGCAGCACGGCGGTGCAGAAGACCGGGACGGAGACGTTCTTCTTGACCTCGGCGGCCATGTAGGCCTTCCATCCCTGCTCGTATCCGGTGGGCTCCCACGCAACGTTCATGGTCTCGTAGATTCCAGAGGAGACGTCGATGGCCTCAAAGCCGAACTCCTCGAACTTCTTGCAGATCTCGATGCCCATCTCGAGGTCGATGCCGTCCTCGATGCCGTTGACGCGGAGGAACTCGTCGACGGAGATGCGGACGATGACGGTGTAGTCGCCGAGCTCGGCGCGGATGCCGTCGATGATGTTCTTAACGATGCGGGTACGGTTCTCGAGCGATCCGCCGTACTCGTCGGTGCGATGGTTGGTGTAGGGGCTCAGGAACTCATTGAGAATGTAGCCATGAGCGCAATGGATCTCAACGCCGTCGAATCCAGACTCCTTGGCGCGCCTAGCTGCGGAGATGAAGTCCTGCTCGAGCTCGAGAATTTCGTCATGGGACATCTCGCGAACCGGGATGTGGGTGAGCTGGCACTCGATCGCGCTGGGTGCCGGGCACTTGCCCTGCGGATCCCAATCCGGCACACCCTGGCGACCGGAGTGGTAGATCTCGGCGATAATCTTGGCCCCATATTTGTGCACAGACTCGGTGAGCTTCTTCATGCCGGGCACGTTCTCGTCATAGGCGAGCGACATCTGCTTGTCGTTTCCGCCACCAGTGCCCTTCTGCACCATCATGGTCTCGGTAAGGATGAGGCCCACACCGCCCTTGGCACGCTCGGTGTAGAAGGCGATCTCCTTCTCGGTCGCCTCACCCTGCCTGTTGGAGTAGGCGTTGCCCATCGGCTCCTGGACGATACGGTTTTTGATCTCCAGATTTCCGATCTTCGCTGGTGAAAAAAGCTTCTCGTACATAGGGATCCTCTCTCCTTTTTCCCAAAATACGAATACCTACCTGCCTTGCACCATCGACGCAAGACGAGCCCACGAGCAGCGCACACCACGTCCTGCGGCAATCGCGCTGCCATCGGGGGAAATACGGGTGTGTGCGCGGCACATGAACGCGCTCAAACATCACTGTTCAATATAAACCAAGGCTTAAACGGCGAACAATAGAGCTGGTTGCATCCGATAGATGCATAATGCAAGTTTCATTACATAGACAATTTTGGGGAAAGATGGTTAAGAGACCCTCAGACTGAGCCCGGCGGCGATGGTATCTGGACGCAGGGTGAGCACGCTGTGCATCTCCGCGCCCATGCCGAAGCCGCACATGTTGCAGATCCCCTCAGCCTTGCCCGGACACTCGTCGAGCCTCGTTCCATCGGCGAGGATGAAATTGGAGACCCAACAGCGCTTGGGGAAGTCGTTGGTCTTCATCAGTTCCATGGCCGAGACGCTGTTCATGATGGGATAGCCGGCCTTCTTGCGCGAGATGATCATGTCGAGGATCCTCACGCGCTCGCCCCAGTCCACCATCATGTCCTCGGTGCCGCGGTACGGCACGTGGAAGCTAAACGACATCATCTTTACATGGGGGTTGTCGCGCGCGATGTCCATCACATCGGCGACGCATTCGTAATTGATGCGGTTAATCGACATGTTGATGCTGACCGCAGGGTGGCCGCTAGACGCGATGTTGGCCATGGCCCGGTCGAATGCGCCTTCTCCCCGGATGGCGTCGTGGTACTCGCGCGTCCCGTCGATGCTCACCCAGATGGAATTGGCCTGCAGCCCGTCGAAGGGCAGCTGCGCGTTGGTGGTGACGGTGGAGGAGAAGAACCCGATCTGACTGGCGAGCGCTATCAGATCGTTGATGCGGTAGTTCCCGTCGCTCCATATCGTGGGCTCTCCGCCCTCGAAGTCCACGAAGCGCGAGCCGAGCGAGTAGGCGTATTCGAGCTCCTCGGCGATCTGGGTGATGGGCTTGCTGATGGTGTTAGCGTGCGTGGCCGACTCACAGTGTGCGCAGGCGAGATTGCACCTGTTGGAGACGAACAGCACCGTCTGAAGTGGTGCAGTCCTCCCCAGAAACCTTGCGCCGAAAAACCACTTGGGCAGGTAAATCAGCTCCGACGCCTTCGAATGGGACTTCATCGGGATGATCGAGGGCGCGTGGCTCGCCTCGGAGGCCTTCCTAGCGGGCATGACGGAGGCTCCGCTCACCACCGAACCGAAACCCCCAGAGCTCCAATCCCTCGCCAACTAAACCAGCTCCTCTCCCAAGCTGCTGCACGGGGCCGTCGCCCCACGTTTAGCGTTTCGTTTAGCGTCCTATCCACCTGCACGGGCCGGGCGCGGCGAACGTTCTACCAGATCCAACTTGCGAAGGACGAAATCACCATCGCACGCTGCACGAGATCCAACACGCAGGCGATCATACAGGCAAAGCAGAAGAACATCGCGATATTGCGTGCCAGCATCCACCTGTACATGAACCACGCCAACCCCATTGCGCAGTAATTATCCCAATCCCCCATCGGGCCTGCCCACCTCTTGCGCTTCACCTCGGAATCTGGGTTGCGCAAGAACTCCGCGATCGACCTGATTACTTCTGCAGCCCACGGAAGGGTCGCCAGCGAAAGAAGCATCCACGGGGTGGAGAGCCCGAGCGCCACGAGAACGATCACGCACGCATAGGCCAAACAATACAGCGCTACGAACACAGCCAGCATGGCCTTTCTGTTCCCAATGAGCCCTGCCAGGGTGGTCTTTCCCGCCTTGCGATCGGCTCGGATGTCTAGGATGGAGTGCGCGTAGACGATATTGACCACGAGCGCCCCGACACCAACTCCTATCACAACGGCCTCCACGGTGATGGCACCGCACGCAGCGAAGAAGACCCCCGTCATCGCGAGAGGGCCGAAAAGCACCCCTATCACCAGCTCCCCGAAGCCGCGGTATCCCAGTTTCAGCGGCCCTCCGGAATACGACAGGCCCAACAGCGCCAGAAGCGCCATGTAGATTAGTATCGGCCACCCTCGAAACACCAGGATCACCACAGCGAGGACCCCGGTGGCCACCAGCAGTCCCACGGAGACGTGCAGCAGATCCTGGAGTGTTGCCTGGCCGGAGGTGATATAGGGGCACTTCATCGTGCGTGCACGCTCTCCCGACGAGGCCATGTCATCGCGGTAGTTGGTCTGGACCTTCTTGTAATCGAAGTAGTCGTCAAAGAGGTTCATCGATAGGTGTGCGAGGGCGACGGCAACAACCGCGAGAAGGGCGAGCCACCAGGTGAATCCCGGCTGGCCGATAGCGAGAAACATCACCAGCAAGGCCGGAGTCACGCTTTGAGGCAGCGACTGGGGTCTGGAGTTGACCCACCAGAAGCCGAGTCCGCGCGATTGGGTCATCAAAAGCACACCTCCGCAAGTAACATGATGCCCCGACGCCGAGGGGCGTTGGGGCGTACTCGGCCCGAAAACTGACCTCCGTCGAAGGTTTGAGAACGGCACTCCGGACCGGCAAATGAACCGACCGCTCAATGTTAGCATCCGAATCAACCGACGGAGAACGCGCTTTGCTATCATCGTCGGGAATGAAATGCGCGTTTGGGGCAAACGGCCCCAGATGTACTCTCGGCAAGGCACAGAGGGTTCGAGTCGAATTCGAGTTCGAGAAGGGGACGGGGGCGCCGCGAGGCGGTGTGAGGTTTATGATCGACGTTATATCCGTTGAGTGCATGAGAAGAAGCGATGACGCCGCCAAGGCGCAGATCCTCCCGGGCTCAGGTTACACCCCGGGTACCACGCTGATGGGAAGAGCCGCGCTCGGCATCAGGAAGTCGATGGAGATCCACGATCCGGTGATGATCTTCGTAGGAGGAGGCAACAACGGCGGTGACGGCTATGCGCTTGCGTGTCTGCTCGCCGACGAGGGCATCCACTGCAGCTTGCACGTGGTGTCCGACAAAGTTACCGAGGACGGTGGTTTCTACAGGGATCTCGCGCGCAAGCTCGGCGTCCTTATACTTCCCTTCGACCCAGATGACGCCACCCTCACCGGCAAAGGCACAATTGTCGACTGCATATTCGGCACGGGCTTCCATGACACCCCGAGGGGCGTCGCGGCTATCGCCATCGAAACTATCAACTCGTCGCGCGCATATGTCGTGAGCGCCGACATAAACAGCGGTATGAACGGGGATACCGGCAGGGGCGCGCTCGCGGTGAAGTCCGATCTCACGGTCACCATCGGACAGTTCAAAAACGGGCTACTCCTCGCCAAAAAGGGGATGATAGGCAGGCTCGTCTGCGCAGACATAGGAATCAGGGCCATACGCGAGGAGAATGAGCTGCTCGAGCCTCGGGCCTTCGACATGCTGCTGGCCTACTCACGCCCCACCGGCCTAAAAGAGTTCTCGGAATCTGAGCTGGAGACCGCGATGGCCTCCATCAACGGAATCGACGACAGGGTCGATGTGAGCAACGGGTCGGACTCCCTCTCCTCAGCCGAGCTCGCCAGAAAGGCCTCGATTCGTATGAACAGGCCTATTCTCGTGCACGGCAAGAGCTGCGACTTTTTGGCGCTGCCGAACGGGAGGGTCAGGTTCCGCAGGCCCGCGTGGGTGGATCCTAAGCCCGTCAGAGTGCTCGACTAGACCGGACGGAGCGTCTCGCGGACGCCTCCTGCCTCCCCTCCCCGGCCCGCGCATCACGCAGGCGCCAGCAGCCCCGACCTACGCAGCTGGGAAGGGTATGGTGCGGTGCGTACAAGTGTTGCACGCAAACGCTACGCTATACTCAAATATAAGTAGGGTTCAAATTGAAGTGCGCAGCTGGGCATGGATGTCCAATGCAGCGATCACGGAAGCGCCTGGGAGGCGAAGGATGTCGTTCGTCGAGTTCAGGGATGTTCGCAAGATTTACCACATGGGCGAGATCGAGGTGGCCGCAGTCGACGGCATGACCTTCGACATCGAGAAGGGCGAGCTCGTGGTGATCGTGGGTCCCTCCGGATCCGGCAAAACCACGCTTCTGAACATGCTCGGCGGCATGGACTCGTCCACCTCGGGTACCATCACCCTCGACGGACGCGAGATCAGCGCAATGACTTCCAAGGAACTCACCTACTATCGTCGCTACGACATCGGGTTCGTGTTCCAGTTCTACAACCTGGTACAAAACCTCACCGCACTCGAGAATGTTGAGCTGGCCTCGCAGATCTGTCCCGACCCGCTGCCAGAGGCGGATGTTCTGAAGCAGGTGGGCCTAGGCCATAGGCTCGACAACTTCCCCGCACAGCTCTCCGGCGGGGAGCAGCAGAGGGTGGCCATAGCGCGTGCGCTGGCCAAGAACCCCAAGCTCCTCCTCTGCGACGAGCCTACCGGCGCGCTCGACTACAAGACCGGCAAGGCGATCTTGCAGCTCCTGCAGGACACTTGCAAAAACACCGGGCGCACCGTCGTGCTCGTCACACACAACTCGGCGTTCACCTCCATCGCCGACAGGGTCATTCACATCAAGGAGGGTCGCACGCATAAGGTGGAGCTCAATCCGAACCCCGCTTCGGCCCAGTCAATAGAGTGGTAGGCGGGAGGCCCTGATGGCAAGGAGCGCCTATCGCAAGGACATAGTCAGATCGATAAGGCACTCGATCGGGCGCTTCGTGGCGATCGCCATCATCGCAGCCCTCGGCACCGGGTTCTACTCCGGACTTCGCATGTGCGGCCCGGACATGGAACTGGCGGCCGACGAGTACTACGACGCCACCAACCTCAGCGACATACGCGTGGTCAGCACCTTGGGATTCGACGACGAGTCCATCGCCGAACTCGCCGCTATAGAGGGAGTCTCAGCCGCATCCGGAGAGCGGGAACTCGACGTATTGGCCACAATCGACAACGTTCAGTATGCGGTGAGGGTACACGGCATTGACATGGATGCAGCCAGGGCGAGCGACACCTCCGACGGCCTTCATGCGATATCGGACGACGAGCAATACATGAACAGACCGCTGCTCGTGGAGGGAACCTGGCCCGACGAGCCCGGGGAGTGCCTCCTGAGCGCCGATGCGGTACTAGAAAGCGAGATCGAGATCGGCGACACCGTGACGTTCGTGGAGCTCTCCGACGGAAGTGATCTGGAGGACTCGTTCAGCACGACCGAGTACACCGTGACGGGCTTTGCCAGGATGTCGTACTACGTGAACTCCTCGAGCCTGGGGAGCACCACACTGAGCACCGGCACGATAAACGACTTCATGATCATCGCCGACTCCGACTTCGCAGAAGATCTCCCCTACACCGGGGCTTTTATCACAGTCGAAGGTGCGAGGGAGGAGCTCGCGGGCAGCGACGCCTACGACGCACTGGTCGACGCCGTGGAGGAAAGGATCCTCGCGCAGGCGGACGAGATCGCCTTAAACAGGCTCGAGCGCTTGAAAGCTGAGGCCCAGGCGACCCTAGACGAGGAGACAGTGACCTTCGAGACCGAGCGGGCCGATGCCTTAGCCCAGCTCGATGAGGCGCAAGCAGAGCTCGACTCCGCATGGGCAGTGCTCCGATCCGCTGCGGCGCAACTAGAGGACGCCCTGGCGGAGATCGAATCCGGGCGCGCACAGATCGCCAGCGCCGAGGCACAGCTGGAATCCACAAGACAGACTCTAGAGGAGTCCCAGGAGCAGATCGACGAAGGATGGGCCCAATACGAATCTGGGGTTGCAGAGCTGGAGGCTCAAAAGGTTGCGGTCTACGCCGAGCTCGACCAGGCGCAGGCGCAGCTAGATGAGTGGGCAGCCACCGTAGACCCCAACGACGAGCAGGGCCAGGCGATGATCGCTGCCGCGCAGGCCGAGATCGACACGCAAAGGGCTGCGGCGGACGCCACCTTCACCCAGGCACAGACGCAGCTGGACGCGACGGCTGACCAGCTGAGCGAGTCGCAGCAGCAGATAGACGAGGGCTGGGAGCAGTACCGTGCTGGGCTTGCGGCGCTTGAAGCCTCCCAACAGCTGCTTGAATCCGGCATCTCCGACTACCAGAGCGGACTGCTGGAATATGAGAGCGGCCTGTCGGAGTACGAGAGCGGTTACGCGGAGTACATTGCTCAGCGAGACGACGCGCTGGCACAACTCGAGGACGCCCAGGCGCAGATCAACGACGCGCAGGCCGAGATCGACTCGATAGAGAGCCCCGAGATATACGTGCTCGACAACCACAAGAACTACGGTGTAGAAACCTACGGATCCGACGCCGTGAGGATCGACCATATCGCGCAGGTGTTCCCGGCGGTGTTCTTCTTGGTTGCGGCGCTCGTCTCCCTCACCACGATGACCAGGATGGTCGACGAGGAACGCATCCTGATCGGAACCTACAAGGCGCTCGGTTACTCCAACGGCACCATCATCGCCAAGTACTTGATCTACGCGCTGCTTGCAAGCGGCATAGGCTCCGTTGTAGGGATACTGACGCTAACGCAGCTGCTTCCCAAGTTCATCATGTCGGCCTACTCGATCGTCTACATCGTGCCGGCCACCCCCACCCCGATCGACGTGCCACTCGCACTCCTGTCGGCGACCCTGGGCATAGGCATCACGCTCCTGGCGACTCTTTGGGCCGCCGCGTCGTCTCTGCGGGAGAAGCCCGCGTATCTCATGCTGCCGCGCGTCCCAAAGGCTGGGCAGCGCATCTTCCTCGAGCGCATCAAGCCCATCTGGAAGAGAATGTCGTTTTCCTGGAAGGTCACGGCACGAAACATCTTCCGCTACAAGAAGCGCTTCTTTATGGCGATCATCGGGATTGCGGGTTGCACGGCGCTTCTGCTCACGGGATTCGGTCTGCAAGATTCCATCAACGACATCATTAACAAGCAGTACGAAAACGAAGACTGCGTGGTGCGCTACAACTTTACCGTCACGCTGGATGACGACATATCCGACTCCGACCTGCAATCGCTCTTCCAGATCCTCGACGAGGATGAGCGCATAGAGAACTACGAGTTGCTCCACTCGGAAAACATGGTTGTCTCCGACGGAGAAGACACCCAGCAGAGAGTGAACTTGGAAGCCCCGTTCGAGGGCGACGACTTCGGAAACTACATCATGATGCGCGACCGCATCACAAAGGAATCCATCGCGCTCGAGTCGGATTCCGTGGTAATAACGGAGAAACTGGCCAGCAAATTCGGTCTAAGTGTCGGCGACCAGATGATCATCTACGAGGAGGACACGGTCGGAAACGCCGTGGGAGACGGATATACCGTCACAGTCGGCGGCATCATGGAGAACTACGTCGACGCGTACGTCTATCTGTACCCGTCGCTTTACGAGGAGACCTTCGGCGAGACCTGTACGTTCAACACCGTGATCATGAACACGGTGGACGGCCAGTCCGACCGCATGGACCTCTCTGACGACATCCTGGCCATAGACGGGGTAAGCACGGCGAGCTACGTGGACGAGGCAATCAAGTACTACCGCGAGGCTCTGTCGAGCGTAGACTCGGTTGTCGTGGTTCTGATACTAGCCGCGGCGGCGCTAGCCTTTGTCGTGCTCTACAACCTCACGAATATCAACATCGCAGAGCGCCAGCGCGAGATCGCCACGCTCAAGGTGCTCGGGTTCACAAACACCGAGTACACACTCTACATATTCCGCGAGATCTTCATCCTGTCGCTGATAGGCGCGATCATAGGTCTGCTCATCGGGGTGCTGCTGGAGAACTTCGTCGTGACGACGGTGGAGGTGGACGCCGTGATGTTCGGACGCAGCATCCATCTTACGAGCTTCCTGTACTCCTTCCTGCTTGCGATAGTATTTACCGTCATCATCACGATTGGCATGCGCTACAAGCTGGTGCGTATATCGATGGTGGAGAGCCTAAAGTCTGTGGAGTAGGCGCGCTAGGGACTTTCACCCATTAGAAAACGTGCCATGCTCGGCACACGTCAAAGGGTGGTTGGAATCGCTTTTCAGCGTTCCAACCACCCTTTCGAGTGTGGTGCGGGCCGAGCGCTCGCGCCGAATATACCTAGCCGCGAATTAGCAGCGGATCATGTACCCGCCGTCGATGACCACGCAGTGTCCGGTGATCTGGGCGGCAGCCGGGGAAGCCAGGTAGACGGCGAGCGCGCCAACCTCGATGGGTTCGCCGAAGCGGCCAGCGAGGGTCTGCTTATTGATGTACCCCATCATGTCGGCGGGGATGTGACGCGACAGCTCGGTGTTGGTGAATCCGGGAGCGATCGCGTTGACACGGATGTCGTACTTGGCGAGCTCAGAGGCCATGCAGTTGGTGAAGTGGGTCGCGCCGGCCTTAGACGAGCTATACCAAGACATCGCCTGGGTGTGATTGACCATGAACGCAGCATTGGAGGTGACGTTGATCATGCAGCCTCCCTTGCCGGCGTCGCGCATGCGCTTGCCAACCTCATAGGTCATGCGGGCGGTGCCGTTGAGGTCGACATCGACAACACTAAACCAGGTGGAAAGTTCCTCGTCCTGATCCAGGAACTCACCGGTAGCAGAGCAACCGGAGTTGTTGACGAGGATGTCGATGTTTCCGAAGGAGTCGTAGACATCGGCGACGGCCTTGCGGATGCTGGGCATATCGGTGACGTCGCAGGAAAAGGCCTCGTACTTGCCTCCGTACTGCTTGAGATCCTCGAGAGCCTCGGTGGCCTTGTTCATGTCGCGGCAGAGGATGGCCACGTTGGCACCCTGCTGGGCGAAAGCCTGGCAGATGGCCAGACCCAGGCCACGATTGCCCCCGGTGACGATCGCGTTCTGACCATCGAGTCTGAAGGCGTTCTCCATAGAAGTAATGGATGGAATCATGACATTTCCCTTCTCTATTAGGCTATCCGCTTTGCATCAGAGCAACCGGAAGGATGGCCATCCAATCCCTATCTCCAAGTCTGTTGAGTCTAGTTGCCAGCCTTGGCGGCCTTCTTGGCGACAACAGCGGGAGCAGTCTCCTTGGCAGCGAGGGCCAGCGGGATAACGATGAGGATCGAGATCGCGCAGGTGATGAAGCCGACGGAGGTGCCATAGGTGTTGCAGATGATTCCGCAGAGAGTGGCGCCGAGACCTCCACCAAGGAGCTCACCGATGGCCTGGACCAAACCGATGGCAGTGGTGGAGTATCTGCGGTCAACCGACTCACTGGGGACGGTGGACTGGAACATTCCGGAAACGGCACCGCATGCCCAACCGATGAAGCAGAGGACCAGCAGGCCGATGTAGCTGTCGCAGTAGATCATACCGAGCGGAGCGCATAGAGTGAGAATACAGCCGATGGTAAGAGCATAGCGGCGACCGATGATGTCCGAGATTCTCGGGAGCACAGC
>CAYRYP010000037.1:0-2388 GCA_964428485.1 uncultured Coriobacteriaceae bacterium | reverse complement strand
CACGCAACCGCGAACGAGGTGGAGATCAGGCCCAACTGAGCGAGGTCGATGTTCAAGTCTGCCATGACGAAGGTCGACATGTTCGTGAGAGCGAACCTGTCAAACATAACGAATCCAAAGGTGAGGAAGAGGGTAATAACTAGCGCCCACTCCATACCCTTGGAGAGCCCCATGGGGTTCTTATAAATATCTGGGGTTGCATTCATTGGATTCCTCCCATTTACAGTTGCATTCAAATCTGGGCGGAACGAAGTTCCTCGTCCTGCCGCAGCAGGACTAAAAGATGATTACTCCTCATCCTCCTCGTCGGAGAAGTACCACTCGCGGCCACCCTTAAAGACCGCAGAGTTCATCTCGTTGGAACGGAGAAGAAGAGCATCCGGGAAGCGCATGGACATGTTGTAGTAGAACTCAGCCTCGGAGCTGGTGTTCGCGATCTCCTCCTCGGTAGCGATCAGGTAGTCACGAGTGAAATCAAAGGAGCGTCCGTCGTAGGGCTCGAAGAACTTCGAATGGCCGGGGATGACGACGTCGGCGTCGTAGGCCTGGAAGCGATCGAGATCCTTGATCCACTTGGCGCGGCCCTTAGCGGAAACCTCGCAGGTGAACGGATGGGTGTTGCTAAACAGGATGTCGGAGCCGTAGAGGGTCTTGATCGAAGGGATCCAAGCCATGGTGTTGTACTTGAGGTCGCCCCAAACATGCTGGTAGATGCGGACCTCCTCGCCCTCGACGTAGAGGGAATCCTGCTCGAGCGGAATCATCGGGATGTCATCGCTCATGGCGACGTTCCACTTGCCCATTCCAGGCTGGTCGATCCAGTAGTCGCGCTTTCCGGCGATCTCGCTCTGAATGGTGGGGATATCGTCGGGCATCGCATAGACCTTGGCATTCGGGAAGGCCTGCAGGAAGACCTCGGTTCCGAAGTAATGATCCGGATGGGCATGCGACAGCACGATCTGAGTAAGCTCGCGGCCGGTGCTGATAATCTCAGCGACGACCCTGTGGGCGTTGGCGCGGTTCCACTGGGTATCGATGACCAGGCACTCCTTCTCCCCCAACACAACGCAGGACATGACTGCGAATCCATAGTCATCGGAAAGGCAAGTCATGGTCTGTAGTTTGCCCTTCCCATGTGACTGGATACGGACCTCCATTGGAGTGTTCGAATAGGACATATCCTCCTCCTTTCATCGATCGCCCACTGCCCACCCAAGTCGCCTATCTGAAATATTTCAAAAAAACTTCATGAAATATCCAGATTTGACGCCGTTCACGGCGAATTTGTGGACGAACTAGCCCTATTAGAGATTTTTAGTCACTTCAAAGATGTTGTAAATCAAACAAGAGTTTGAACAGAAAACCGAACGGTTCATATTCTTAGAAATGAGAAAGACAACTGAGAGTCCGGGCTGTTTTTATGCGTGGTTTTTCGATTTCACACGAATTTATGCTTCAAATTTGTGGATGTGAACAAAGCATTTGATGTTGGCGGCAGGTGATCTTCGATGTAATCTGATGTAGTGCGCACTACTCCTTTGTGTGTTTTGCTTACGCTTTTATTTTCTGTCTTGGATAACATTTGATTAGCTTTGTGTTGTTCGGTCAGCACAAAGCGGGATGTCCGCAAACTTATCTGACCTCGTATGTCCTGTGCATCTGTGTGTTTTTGATCTGGAAAAGGTGTGGGTATGGATACACAGCAGCTCAGATATTTTCTACAGCTATGCGCCGACAAGAATTATCTGTCAGCCGCGAACAAGCTCTACATCACCCAGCAGGCGTTGCGCAAGTCTATAAAGAAACTGGAGATGGAGACTGCAGGGCCCCTCTTCTACAGGGAAGGCGACTCCCTCGAGCTGACTAAGGTGGGAGTTTGCGTCAGGTCGCACGCACGCAATGTGATCGGCGAGCTAGATAAGATGGAGATCGCGCTCGAGCGTATCAAGAACGATGTCTCGCATATGGTCACCATTGCGTCATCGTATGGGATCTACCCCCGAATCGTGGACGAGCTGCTAATCGGGTTCGAACGGGAACACCCGGACATCGAGCTGAAGATCCTGGAGATGCGAGATGCCGAGTGCGAAGATGCGATACGCAATGGCGACGCCGATCTCGGCTTTTGCATCGGCCCCAACGACCCCCAGTACTTCGAGACCTACGAGTACGAGCGACACGAGGTTGTCGCAATGGTCAACAAGTCTAACTCGCTCTCGAAGAGGGAGGTCTTAGAGCTGAAGGATCTCGAAGGGCAGCGCATCGCCATCGTCAACGAGCACTTCAAGCTCTACCACAACTTCCTGAGATGCTGCAGGCAGCACGACATCAACCCGAACATCGTGCTGCGCGGGGGCGATGTGATCTCCGTGCAGAACTTCAGCCGCT
>CAYRYP010000036.1:0-14021 GCA_964428485.1 uncultured Coriobacteriaceae bacterium | reverse complement strand
CGATGTACCTGAACATGCTGAAATCTAAGATCCACCGAGCCACTGTAACCGACGCCAACATCGAGTACGTCGGCAGCATCACCATCGACGAGGAGCTGATGGAGCTCGCCAACATACGAGAGTTCGAGAAGGTGCTTGTGGCGGACGTCAACAACGGCGCTAGGATCGAGACCTATGTGATGCGTGGCGAGAGGGGAAGCGGCTGCATCTGCATGAACGGGGCGGCAGCTAGGTGCTGCAAAGTCGGCGACGTGGTGATAATCATGGCGTTTGCGATGATGACCGAGAATGAGGCCGACTCTGAGAAACCGAAGATCGTCCTCGTCAACGAGAGAAACGAGCCTATCGAGCATTAAGCTCGAGCGCGCGGGCACACACCGCGTTCGAATATCCCTTGGACATCAAAAACCTGAAGTGTGCCTCACGGGGGTTCTTGGAGCTGGTCTTATGCCTAAGCAAGCATCTCGACGCACGCTCGACCTCCTCCTCAAAGGGGAAGAGATCGTCTGGGAACCCCTCGATTGCAGAGCAGTCGATCCCCTTCTCATGCAGGCCAGCTATTATCTTCCCGCACCCCCAGCCGCTCTCCTTCTTCGCGACGATGTAGAGTTCGGCGTATCTCATGTCGTCGATGAGCCTTGATTCGACCGCGAGCTTCACGCACCTCTCGACATCATCGGGTTGAAAACCGGCGGCGAGGAGCTTGGCCGACATCCCATGCTCGGTGTAGTCGCGCATCGAGATGAGCCTGAGCATCCTCGCCTTGCACTCCTCATAACCTCCTGGATTCTCCTGCCCCTTGGCAGGGCCACCAGGGTATCTCCGCATCTGGCCCTACTCTCCGTCGACTGGCGTCATGTTCTCTGAGAGTGCGGCGGCGGGAGGCTTCGCATCCGCGGACTCGTCATTGCTCAGTCCGAGCGCGATGCGGACACGCCTTTCGATCTCATCTCGGAGATCCGGATTGTTCCGCAGGTTCTCCTTGGCCGCCTCGCGCCCCTGCCCGAGCCTCTCATCGCCATAGGTGTACCAGGCTCCGGACTTCTTGACGATGCCCTCCTCGGCTGCCATATCGAGGATGCAACCCTCCTTGGAGATGCCCTCTCCGTACATGAGATCGAACTCGGCCTGACGAAACGGCGGAGCGACCTTGTTCTTCACAACCTTAGCTCGGCAGCGGATACCAATGGCCTCCCCGTCCTTCTTCAGCGTCTCGATGCGCCTGACCTCTATGCGCACAGATGAGAAGAACTTGAGCGCACGACCTCCGGTGGTGACCTCCGGGTTGCCGTAGGCGATGCCAATCTTCTCCCTGAGCTGGTTGATGAAAATGCAGGTGGTGTTCGACTTGGACAGGGAACCCGCGAGCTTTCGAAGGGCCTGGCTCATAAGACGAGCCTGAGCGCCCACCATAGCGTCGCCGATCTCACCCTCGATCTCCGCCTTGGGAACCAGGGCTGCGACGGAGTCTACGACCACCGCGTCGATAGCGCCGGAGCGCACCAGCATGTCGCAAATCTCGAGCGCCTGCTCGCCAGTGTCGGGCTGTGAGATCAAGACGTTATCGATATCGACCCCGATACGGGCGGCGTAACTCGGATCGAGCGCATGCTCCGCGTCGATGAACGCCACCACCCCGCCGGCGGCCTGGGCCTCGGCTATGATCTGGAGGGCAAGTGTTGTCTTTCCAGAGGACTCAGGACCGTATACCTCGACTATCCTCCCCCGGGGAATCCCCCCTATGCCGAGCGCGGCGTCTAGGGGAAGCGCACCGGTGGATATGACTCCGATCTCCAGCCTGCCGGTGTCATCGCCGAGCTTCATTATCGATCCCTTGCCGAACCTCTTCTCGATCTGTAACTGGGTGGTTTCGAGCACCTTGGCCTTGTCTGCGTTAACCGGAAACCCGGTCTTGTCTGATTTCATCGGTCCCTCTCTCTTTTAAGGACGCCCGCGCCCGCCAACTCGTGGGCTGGACGGCGCATACGGTGCGCAGGTGGCGATCCGCCTCGAATATGACAAGAATATGCGAACATATGTTCGTGGTCAAGGCTCGCACCATGGCCGGCGCGAAGATGCCCTGCTGCTGGATCCATGCAAGATTAAATGCTAGAGAGTGATCTTGAACAGGCAACCCGCGATCGGTTTAACCGAATGCAGGTGCGATCCAAACCGGATCCGAACAGAATCCGAACAGGATTCGAAATAAAAGCCTGAGTAGGATGCGAAAACGCGCTGGGTGGATGCAGACGGACGAGTCTCTCAGAGCCTAGAGTGCATGAGTTCGATGGCATGCGCCACGGTCTGCTCCCTCACCTCTTGCCTGCTCCCCTTAAAGTGCATGCACTGCGCTTGGGCGGGCCCGCGTCCGCATATGCCAAACCACACCGTCCCGGCGGGCTTGGACTCGCTCTGCCCGGGACCCGCGACGCCCGTAACCGCGACTGCCAGGGCGTGCTCGTCGTCGAAGCTCTGCAGGAGTCTGTCTCTTGCGCCCTGAACCATCTCGAGCACCACCTGCTCGCTTACCGCGCCGTGCTCGGCGAGCGAGTCGTGAGACACCCCCAGTTCGGACTCCTTCACCGCATACGCATAGCTGATGATCCCTCCCTCGAACACATCGGAGGAACCGGCCACCTCTGTCAGACTGGCGCCGATCAGGCCGCCGGTGCACGACTCGGCCGTAGCCAGATGGACACCCTTGTCCCTAGCCTCGTCCAGAAGCGACGATGCCGCAGGATAGATGGCGCTCAAAAGTCCATCCGTATCGGCTTTCTGGCTGCCATCGTCATCGACGGTTTCCTTGGTGCGCGACTCCTGGATCTCATCCAGCGCATCGAATATCTGTCCGAAGTACTGGAACATCGATACCAGGGTCATCACCAGAGCCGCAAGCATGACGAGCCATGAGAGCACGTAGAACGCAGCGTAGAGCCCCTCGCCCAGACCCATCAGGAGACTACTGCGCTTCACTATGAACATCACTATCGCGATCATCGTAAGGGCGGTCTTGACTTTGCCCGACATCCTCGCGGCAACCACCACGCCCTCGCTTGCCGCTATCATACGCAGGCCGGAGACGATGAACTCACGCGAGATGATTATCAGGACGATCCAGCTGGGCAGGTCCCCGAGCTCTATCAGTGCGAGGAGCGCCGCTGCCACGAGTATCTTGTCGGCTATCGGGTCGATAAACTTCCCGAACGTGGTTATCTCGTCGCGCTTCCTTGCGATGTAACCGTCGACGCCATCTGTGAGCGCAAGAGCCATGTAGATGATGGCGGCCACCCAAGGTTTGATGGCGTAATTGATGTAGATGAAATCGGAGTAGGCGGCGTCGCGTATGGAGATGGCCGGATCCCAAAGCCACTCCGGCCAGGGGGCAATAAGTACCACGACGAACAGCGGGATGAGAATGATTCTTATCAGGGTGATGATGTTTGCGGTCGTCTTCCACTCCGACCTTATTCCACCAGAAGCGCTCACGCCAGAAGCTCCCCCTCTAAATCGTATCCAGACGTGCCCGTAATCCTAACGCGGACGATCCCACCGATGGCCTCGGGCGAAACCCGCAGCGAAACCACGCTGTCGACATCCGGGGCCTGGAGCATCGTCCGTCCCCAGACGCGGCATTTGCCATCATCGTCAGGCTCATCCCATTCGTCCTCGAACCCACACACGAGCACTTTGTACTCACGTCCGACCTTAGCGGCGGCACTTAAAAAGCCGTGCTCCTCCGCTATGTCTCGCACCCTTTGGGCACGCATTGCGGCGACATCTTCAGGAACCTGATCGTCGCGGGCACCAGCCTCGGTCCCATCCTCGCGGGAGTACTCGAAAACCCCCGCGAAGTCGAACTCGGCTTCGTCCACGAAGCGCTCCAGCTCCGCGGCCTGCTCGTCGGTCTCTCCCGGGAAGCCCGAGATGAACGTGGTGCGCACCGTGCATTCGCCAAGTTTTTCGCGCACTCTCTCGATGAGCGCCAGGTACTCCTCCGTACTTCCGGAGCGGTTCATCTCGCGGAGCACGTTGGGGTCGCAGTGCTGCAGGGGGATGTCGAGGTAATCGCAGATGTTGCTGTGCGATGAGATGACATCCAAAAGCTCGTCGTCCACTCCCTGCGGCTGCAGGTACATCACCCGAATCCACATCTTTGGGTGATCTGTCGCGATTCTGTCCATCAGGCGGGCCAGACTCGGCCTCTCTAGCGGCTCAAAGGAGGCTGGGTCGTCGCAAAAGTCGGTTCCCCAGATGCCAGTATCCTGGCCAATGAGGACGACTTCCTTCACGCCACGTGATGCCAGCGAGTCGATCTCAGAGAGGATCTCGCGGGCGGTACGGCTGGCGTACGGCCCCCTGATGCGGGGAATCGTGCAGTAGGCACAGAAACGCGAACAGCCATCGGAGATCTTAACATACGCCCATGGTTGAGAGGTTTCTACAGCCTCATCCATGGGGGACGACGTGGGAGAACCCACCAGTTCAGAGACTACATCCGCGATCCTGGACTCCTCGGAGACGTTAAGAAAGGCGTCCACCTCGGGCAGCTCGGCCTTAAGCTCCTCGCCGTACCTGGAGGGCATGCAGCCGCAGACGACCAGCGCAAATCCGCGCGAGGTGTGTCCTGTGCGCCAGGAGGACTCGTCCCTTATACCCGCGACGTTAAGGATGGTGTCGATCGACTCCTGCGTGGCATCGGTGATAAACGAGCAGGTGTTGATGACGACGGCGTCGGGTGGGCAATCGGGATCGATCGGGGCTATGCTCGCGCCCTGCGGCTCCCTCGGGGAATCCGACAAGACATCGAACCCCGCCGCACGGAGCGTCTCGCGCATTTTTTCGCTGTCAACCTCGTTCTTGGCGCATCCGAGCGTGATAATTCTCACGCTGCGATACCCCGCCTCTCTCGCGTCACCGTCCTTGCAGGAACTGCCTGCCACGAGAGATCACCTGTAGTTCGTGAACTGCAGGGGGAGTCCGTAGTCCTGTCCGCGGAGGAAGGCGATAACCTCCTGCAGGGTGTCCTTGCTCGAGGATGTGACCCTGAGTTTGTCGCCCTCGATGGCGGTCTTGACCTTGAACTTCTGCGCCTTGATGTCCTTGTTAATCTTGCGCGAGGTGTCCTGATCGATGCCTTGGACTATGTCGCCTACGACCCTGATGGTCATGCCGCTGGCATCCTGCGGGGTGCCCCAGCGAATGGAACCTATGTCCACCTTGCGCTTGATGAGCCGACTGTTGAGGACGTCTATCACCTGATTGGCCACAAACTCGCTCGGGGCCTGCACGGTGATTTTGCCGGCGCCCTTGTCGAGCTCGATCGAGCTGCCGCTATCCTTGAGGTCGTAGCGCTGCACCAGCTCCTTCTTGGTCTGCTGGTAGGCGTTGTCAACCTCCTGCATGTCCACCTCAGAAACCACGTCGAAGCTGCTGTCCTTTGCCATCTTTTCCTCCTGTTTCGTCCGTAATTATCAAAACGGGCGTCGTGCCCGGTGGAACGCTCTGTGCAAAGCCGCTTTCACGCGAGAAGCATCCCCATCAAACCGTGCCCCGGGTCCACCACGAAACCGGTAGATGCACCCTGCTCCTCCGTAAGCCTGCTGGCGCCGTTGTGGGAGAAGCCAGGCCCGGCCATCACGAAGGGAACCATGTCGGGGGTGTGCCTCTTGAGGCTCACCGGCGTGGGATGGTCGGGAAGCGCCATGATGCGCAGGTCGTTGCTCTCAGCATATCGCAGGAGCCTGGAGACGATCTCGGAGTCGATCGACTCGATCGCGGCAACCTTGCCGGCGGCCTCACCGTCGTGTCCCTGGGCGTCTGGGGCCTCCACGTGCACGAATACCACATCGTGACTCGCGAGCATTTCGATCGCCCCGGCACCCTGAGCGGCGTAGTCGGTGTCAGCTCCGTCCGTGATCCCCTCGAACTCGCAGACCTCCATGCCTGCCAGGATCGCGAGTCCCTTGAGCAGGTCGACCCCGGACTGCATAGCGGCGCTTTTGCCGTAGACGTCGGCGAAGGTCTGCATCGAGTCGGGACGAAGGCCGGGCCAGAAGACCCATGCCCTGTTGACTGGAAGCTTGCCCCGGGCGACTCTCTCCTCGTTGGCACCGAGGGAGGCCAGGATCTCGGATGCGCGCATCTCGTAATCAGCAAGGATCTCGGATCCAGGACCCACGGGTCCCTTGCCTTCCACCGGCATGTCGGTGATGTTGTGGGCCTCGGAAAAAGTGCAGCCCATGATCTCCGGGTGATTCCTCACCACGAGTATCGCCCTGAATCCCACGCTCGGGTAGATGGTGAAGGTGTCGTCATCGAGAGCGTCCTTGAGCGCCGTGATGTAGGGTGCCGCCTCCTCCGTGGTGATGTTGTCGGCGGAGTAGCTGCGCATAAGTCCGTTCTCTACGCAGCAGAGGTTCACGCGAAGCGCGACCTCGCCGGGTGCCAGGTCGACCCCGGCGGCGAGCCCCTCGATGGCACCGCGCCCTATTGGGTACTGCGCGGGATCGTATCCCATGATCGACGTGCATGCCACGTTGGACGAGCACTCGAGCCCGTCTGGCACGTTGCGCGCCATCCCCGTAAGCCCCGCGGCGGCAAGAGCGTCAAGAGATGGAGTCACGGCTGCCTCGAGCGTGGTCCTGCCGCCCAACTCCTCTAGCGGAAGCCCGGCGGCTCCGTCCAGGATGACCACTGCATATTTCATATCAACCTCCATGTGCCCATGCTTTTGATCCCGGCGCACCCGGCGGGCAGCTTCCGCCTGTCGCCTGTCCATTGCGGGCAATCAGATTCGTCTATCATAATCAAGGCCAGTATAGGGCAGCAGCGACGGCGTTGGGGCAGCTCTCGACGCCTAGTAGTTTGGAGAGACGATGACCGGCGAATCCAGCAACATGTACATAGACACACGTGCCTCGATGGACGAGGCGATGAGCTTCACCAGAGCCATCGTCAAGGGACTCGCACCCGGAGGCGGCCTTCTTGTGCCGGAGCGCATCCCTCATATGGAGCTCGACGAGATCCTTGCGCTTGCCAGCATGCCCTACGCAGGCAGGGCCGCCGACATCTTCAAACGCTTCGAGACCGACATGGATGACGCGACGATAGAGGAGCTTACATCCATCGCATACGGATCGAACTTCGACGACGAACGCATCGTCCCGATCGTCGAGGTGGCCGACGGGATGCACGTGATGGAGCTGTGGCACGGCCCCACCAGCGCCTTCAAGGATATGGCACTGCAGTGCCTGCCGGTATTCTTCTCCCGCGCCATCAATATGCTGAGGGAATCCGGAGAGGCCTCTCCCGACTACCTGATCCTTGTGGCCACCTCCGGCGACACCGGCAAGGCCGCGCTTGAAGGATTTAGAGACCGCGAGCACACCTCCATCATCGTCTTCTACCCACACGGCGGCGTCAGCGACATACAGTTCAAGCAGATGGCCACCCAGCTCGGCTCCAACGTCGCGGTGTTCGGATGCCGGGGCGACTTCGACGATTGCCAGACCTCCGTCAAGCAGACGTTTGGCGACGCTGCCTTCTCCGAGAGGCTGGAGCGCGAGCACAACATACGCCTCTCCAGCGCCAACTCCATCAACTGGGGAAGGTTGATGCCGCAGATCGTCTACTACGCGAGCGCGTACTCGCAAATGGTCGCCGACGGGGCGCTCGAAGCGGGGGCAGAGCTCGACATCTGCGTTCCCACCGGCAACTTTGGCAACATCCTCGGCGCCTACTACGCCAAGCGCATGGGAGTTCCGGTTGGACGGCTCGTCTGCGCAAGCAACGAGAACAGGGTCCTTACCGACTTCATCGAATCCGGCGTGTACGACATCTCCGACAGGAACCTCGTCCTCACGCCCTCGCCCTCCATGGACATACTCGTCTCGAGCAACATGGAACGTCAGCTCTTCGAGCTCACCGGGCGCGATGGTTCAAGGATCTCGCAGTGGATGAACGACCTCAACGAGACGGGAAAGTTCGAGATCGACCAGAAGACCCATGACGAGCTGCGCTCGCTCTACGCCTGCGGTAGCGCCACCAACGACGAGTCGCTGGCCACGATCAAGCGCGTACTCGACGAGCATGGGTATCTGATGGACCCACACACCGCCGTCGCCTGGACCGTAGCCGAGGCCAACCGCTCGAGCAACCCTATGCTGGTGGCCTCAACTGCGCACTGGGCCAAATTCGGCGGGGACGTCTACCGCGCGATCCACTCGATCCCCGCAGGCTCGCCGCTCCCGGACGAGGCAGCCGCCCTCACCGGAGTCGCGCTCAACTCGCTCGTGGCAAAGCAGGCGGGCGTCTCTGGGATCCCTGCGGGACTTGCAGCCCTAGACGACATGGAGCTGCGGTTCACCGAGGTGTGCGACAAGGGCAGAGAGAGCGTGGAAGCGGTCGTGGAGAGCTTCTTGGACAGGTAGCCCGCCCGATTGATTGTGCTGCGACAGCCCGGACAATGCTCCGGGCTGGCCGTGGATCTCGATTTGGATAAGGGTTCGCCCCGTATTTCTCAATATAGTTCTCCTATACGAATAATTGCCTGTGCTAGACTCCAATTCAGCTTTGGTTAGTTTCTTATACGCTTCATAGGTAGGAGAGGCGATGGATAGGTTTGACAGGCTGTCTGTTTCTGTGAGGATTTCCTTCGTTGAGGACGGTGACAGGGACAACGGCACCCTCGGCAAGGGCGTTGTGATGCTTCTTCAGGGGATCGAGGATTATGGATCCCTCAACCGAGCAGCCAAGTCCCTCAAGATGGCGTACAGCAAGGCGTGGAGGATCGTCAAGGAGACCGAGAACGGCTTCGGGTTCCTGTTGATCAACAGGGACGGCGCCAGGGGGTCGACCCTCACCGAGGAGGGCAAGCAGCTTCTGAACCTCTACCACGAGCTGCAGGAGGAGACATCGCGATACGCAAACGAACGGTTTCGCGAGGAGGTCTCCAAGCTCTAGTGCAGCTGTGAGGCTTCGCGCAGCGGTGCGGTCGTCACGGCAGCGTCCCGTTGCAACAACATCCCAATGAATGAGGCAGGGCCCCGGGAGAACCCGGGGCCCTTAGCATTCGGTGGTGGTCGGAGACGGACTTGAACCGCCGGCACGGGGATTTTCAGTCCCCTGCTCTACCAACTGAGCTACCCGACCGCAAGAGGGAATTCTACCAGCTAGAAGCGTCGCGTCAAGAACGAGCCCAAAATGCGCGGACAGTGTCTCCGCGGGCGGCGTGGCACCCGCAACTGACGCGAAGGCTGCCAGATATCGTCAGTGGATTATCACCTCGAAGCCTGCCTGCCTGAATACGTCGCAGATCTCCTCCACGCTTTCGTCGGTTGGAGCGGTGGACTCGAAATCGGTTCCCTCGCCGGTCCAGTTCAGACGATCCCATTTGACGGTTCCCAGCGCATGGTATGGAAGAACCTGGATCAGGTCCACCGAATCCTTTATCGGAATGAGGAAATCCCTGATCGCCTCAATGTTCGACATCGAGTCGTTGTAACCCGGGATTACAGGGACGCGGATATGGAACCTACCGCCGTGCTCAGCGATCTTCACCGCGTTTTGCAGGATCAGCTCATTTGAAACTCCCGTTCCCCTGCGATGCTCCTCCGGATCCATGTGCTTGATGTCATACAGGAAGAGATCGGTATAGGGCAGCACCTTCTCGATGCTCTCCCACTTGACAAAACCGCAGGTGTCAACGGCCGTGCCCACATCCTCCTTGCGGCACTCCTCGAGAACAGACGCCACGAAATCCGGTTGCATCAAACACTCCCCACCGGAAAACGTTATGCCGCCCCCTGACTTCTTGTAAAACGGCTTGTCCCGGCGGATAGCCGTCATCACGTTCTCCACGGTCTGGTCTACCCCGCACCAGTAGAGAGCCTGGGTGAGGCACGCATCCACGCACTTCCCACAGCGCTGACACGTAGCCAAATCGATGCTGTAGCTAAAGGTGGGGTTTCCGTCCTCGCTCTGTCCCGTAACCTCCATTTTCCTGGCGCCAGTGGGACACGCCTGCACACACCTTCCGCAGTCTACGCATTTGGCGCCGAGCATGGCGATCTCAGACTCGAATCGCTGGGATTCGGGGCTATGGCACCAAAGGCACTTAAGCGGACATCCTTTAAGGAAAACGGTCGTCCTGATCCCCGGGCCGTCGTGTACTGAAAACCCCTGTGTGTCGAACACACGCCCAGTGGTAGTCGCGTTGGCGGGCGCGCTTTTTTCGATGGCTTCGAAAGTCATAAAGCCTCCTTCTTCCTAGTGCCACCGCAGCCCAAATAGAAGGCTCCCCCTATGCGGCTGTACGTGTTTCTGAGACCGTCGGACTAGACCGTCGATCTCTTTCAAGAGAGTATATCCGGAAAGCAAACGGCATGCCGATCTCTTTCAGGACGGTCTAATCAGAGGGCTTCACCGTCTCGGTAACAGCGTTTAACCTCATTCACCTTGCGCTTTTTAGGCTCTCGTGGATAATCTACGGAGGCATAATGCTGTTTTACCGCATGGCATGGCATCGCCGGACCGTGCGACATCATGTAAAGAGTGTCCCCATCGTCTAGCGGCCAGGACGGCGCCCTTTCAAGGCGCAAACACGGGTTCGATTCCCGTTGGGGGCACCATCAATCCCGCGCATAGGAGCGTAACCCAGCCACATGGAAGCGGTTCTGCCACATCTAAACGTAGTCATCATCTGCGGGCAGACCGGCAACGAGCTTTGGCCGCTCGTGCACTCCGGGACCCCGCGCGAGACCGTAACCTTCCCGATGGAGAGCGAAAGCCTGCTCGAGGAGACGATCCGAAGGTCTCTGCCGCTCACATCCAACCCGATCACCTTTGTGTGCAGATCGGAGATATCCGCGAAGATCGAGAGTGCGATCCGCTCGAGCAAGCTCCTGGACAAGCAGGGATACGAGATAATCACCGAGCCGGTACCTAGGGGCAGCGCTTTTTCGATCGCGCTAGCGGCCGCGAGTCTCAAGCGCAAGGATCCCAACGCCTACATGCTGGTTATGCCCTCACACCTTGCAATGGAGACCGACGACAGGTGGGAGCAGGCGGTGGTTCGCGCCTACAGGGTCGCGGCGGCGGACATGATCGCCGTCATGGGAACGCCGCCGGCCAAGAGCAGCGTTCCGCACAGCTTCATAAGGCCCGCACGTGAGATCAAGGGCATCCCAGGTGCCAGGTACGTCACCGACTTCGTATTCAACCCCGCCGTCGCACAGTCGTCTAGGTATGAGTCGCTGGGTTTCCTATGGTTTTCTGGAATCATGGCGATGAGGGCCTCCACTGCGCTCTCCCAGCTCATGTACGTGGCCAGAAGCAGCGATCTTCCGCAGGGCGAGGAGATGGACAGGGTCGCAGAGACCGCAGGGTTTCTGGTGTCGGTCGGCGAGAGTCGCTGGCAGAGTGAGGAGGCCCGAGAGCTGGTGGGGTCACTGCCTGAGATCTCGTTTGAGGAGGCGGTACTTGCCGCCTGCCACGAGCTGGGCTCGGTCCAGGTCAGCCTCGACTGCACGCAGCTAACGACCCTGCGTGGACTCGACGACATGATAGATCCCGATGAGAACTCCAACCGCATCGTGGGTCGAGCCTTCGCGATCAACTCCACCAACACCACGGTCCTCGACGAGGACAGGCTCACCGTGACACTCGGGTGTGACGACATCATGGTCGTCAACACCAAGGACTCCGTACTCGTGGCTGCAAAGGACGCCCTCGACTCCCTCCCAGAGGTGCTAAGCACTCTCATCGAGGCAGGAGTAAGCGAGGCCGAGTCCTCCAGCGTGTCTCACTATGGATGGGGGGTCTCGACGATCCTTTACTCCGCTCCCGCATCGCGCGTTCGCCTGGTGGAGATCTATCCCGGGCAGAAGATCAAGGAGTACAAAAGGGAGCATGTCGAAGAGGTGTGGACCGTTCTTTGTGGCAAGGTGGTCGAGCGCACACGCGGCGGCCGCAAGACCATCGGTGTCGGGCATCAGGCGCGCTTCTCAAGAAGAGAGCGCCACGGACTTGAGAACCACACCGACGAGACGGCGGTGCTCCTATGTATCGAGATCGCCAAGGGCGGGCCGGGAGGCCTCAAGACCCAGCAGTAGCGCTACTGGCTGATGAACAGGGAGCCGGTGAGGCCGAAGAACACCAGCAGCACGACTCCGATGATGATCCTGTACCAGCCGAAGACCGCGAAGTCGTTCTGCTTGATGTAGCCCATCAAAAACTTGATGGAGACGATCGAGACAACGAATGCCACCACGATCCCAACCACAAGCACCACGATCTCAGTCTGGGTCATCGCCAGCCCTTCCATGAAGAACTGGACGAACCTTATGAGGCCCCAACCGAGCATCACCGGAATGGCGAGGAAAAAGGTGAACTCCGCCGCGGCCGAGCGTGACACCCCGCACAGCATGCCGCCGATGATGGTAGAGCCGGAGCGGCTGGTTCCGGGAATTATCGCAAGCATCTGGAAGAGCCCGATCTTAAACGCCGTCTTGGCATCGATCTCGTCGACATCGTTGATCTCGAACAGCGCGTTCGACGCCTCCTCCTCACTCTTGGGCAGCCTAACGTGCTTGCCGATGGGCCTTGCCTGCACCAGGGCCCGCATCTTTCTTCGGTTGCGATACTCGATGATGAGAAACACCACACCGTAGGCTATAAGCATGATTGCGACGGTCACGGCGTTGTAGAAGTTTTCCGTCACCCAGTCATCCGCGATCACGAATATCACGGCGGCCGGTATGCAACCGACAACGACCATCCCCCACAGCCTCCACGTGCCCCTGCGCTGCTCCACAGTCTTCTTGCGCGAGAACGGGTTGAGCTTGCTGAAATAAAGGATGATCACCGCCAGGATCGCCCCAATCTGGATCACAACCAAAAACAGCTCGAGAAACTGTGCCGACACGTCGAGTTTTACGAACTCGTCCACAATGATCATATGACCGGTAGACGAGATGGGCAGCCATTCCGTGATGCCCTCGACGATGCCGATGACAGCTGCTTTTAGAGCCTCGAAGATCATTCCGTACTACTCCTTGCACCAGTTCTCCGTGCGGGCGCGCTCAGGCTGCACCTCGCTGATGGTCTGCGTAAGGGCGCTCACCCTGGAGTTCGGCGGCACCGACTCGGTGACAAACGCGCTGCCCCCGATGATCGAGCCCTCACCGATGACGGTCTGCCCACCCAACACGCTCGCGTTCGAGTAGATCGTAACGTTGTCCTCGATCGTGGGATGGCGCTTCTTGCCGGAGAGCCTCTGCCCGCCGCGGGTGGAGAGCGCGCCGAGCGTCACGCCCTGGTAGATCTTGACGTGCTTGCCGATCTTGGTGGTCTCACCTATGACGACGCCGGTGGCGTGGTCGATGAAGAAGTACTCGTCGATCTCGGCACCCGAGTTGATGTCGACTCCGGTGTTGGAGTGCGCGTACTCCGTCATGATGCGCGGGATCAGCGGTACGTCCTGAACGTAGAGCTCGTGCGCGATGCGGTAGACGAAGATGGCCAAAAAGCCCGGGTAGGAGAAGATGATCTCCTCCTTGCTCTGGGCGGCCGGGTCGCCGTCGAAGGCGGCCTGGACATCCTTGAGCAGCATCTCCTGTATGCCGGGTAGCCTGTCGAAGAACCTGTTGCACACCTCTTCCACGCGCTCGTCGACATCTGTGATGACCCCGTCACCAGACTCGCGCTGATCATCGTCGTCGGAGACGTGCTTCTCGATCTTGAACAGAAACGCCTCGTGCAGCTGCTCGCACAGCGACTGGCGCACGCGAAGCAGCGTCTCGCCGATGAAGTACTCGGGATTGGTTCCCGTGGGGGTCTCGTTGCCGAAGTACCTGGGGAACATCACCCGGCGCAGGTCCATGATGATGTCGATGATCGTCTGCCTGTTGGGGAAGTGTCTGTGGGGATCGGAGAAGAAGATCTCCTCGGCACTGTAGTTGTCCGCGATCCTCTTGACGACATCCTCGATGTTGAACTCTGACATCTGTCCCCTCTCGTCATAG
>CAYRYP010000035.1:0-14232 GCA_964428485.1 uncultured Coriobacteriaceae bacterium | reverse complement strand
CGATGGGCGGGGCGGACAAGAACGGTCCGACCGCTGTTCTCCGCTCGGTTCTCAAGGCCAAGCAGAAGGACGCCGGCGCCTCGGTTTTGAACCAGAAGTTCGCCTCGACTCTGCTTCAGACCCCTGGCAACAGGGAGGCGCTGATGAACTACACCAAGACCTTCCTGTCGCATGGCGGATCTCACATCCAGTACAACATCGTCGACTCCGAGGAGCTCAGGGACGCCAAGAAGCAGCCTGATAACTACCAGGATCTCATCGTGAGAATCGGTGGTTTCTCCGCATACTTCGTGCAGCTGTCTGAGGGCATTCAGAACGATGTTATCAACAGGACCGAGCAGACCCTCTAGCGTCCCGGTCCCAGAAAACAGTGAATTCGACGGGGCATCCCAAGGGATGCCGCACCGCGGGATGCACCTCGTCTTATTCGGTCGGTATTGGCATATGTCTATGGAAATCAAGTTTAGGAGGAGGTAGACATGGCCGAACAGGTCAAGAAGCGTTTCAGAAATCCCAATACTGTGATTTCGATGGCCGCTGTTTTGCTCGTCGCGGTTCTGTGCCAGTCGTCAAGCGCGGAATCTCCCGCCCTTGCGTATATTCAGCAGGATTTTACCGAGATTCCCTTCAGTACTATTCAGCTCGTAACCACGGTGCCCTCGATCCTCATGATCCCGGCATCTCTGGCATACTCCGCCCTACGTGCGAAGTTCTCCTTCCGCACGCTGTTCACCGCCGGCTCGATCATCCTAATCGTCGGTGGTGTCGCACCCTACTTCGCCGCTGACTTCACCACGATTCTCGTTTGGCGCGGAGTCTTCGGAGTTGGAATGGGCGTCATGTGGCCGCTGGCCCAGTCGATGATCGTCGAACTCTACCACGGCAAGGTGCAGGACACCCTGCTCGGGTTCAACTCCGTCGTCACCTCTCTCGGTGGAATCCTCTGGACCAACGTTGGTGGAATCCTCGCTCTCCAGGGTTGGAGGGTGTCGTTCCTCACCTACCTGATCCCGATCGTCATCCTCGTCTTCTGCTTCATCTTCATTCCCGTTGAGGGCAGCAAGAAGAAGGAAGAGAAGGTCGTCGAGGAGGTCGTCGAGGAGGAGACTCACGCTACCGGCAGCAAGTTCATCATCGCCGCCATAGTTCTTATGGTCGCCTACTTCGCGTACAACTTCTTCAACATGCCCTTCTACACCAACATCTCGATGAAGATCGTCGACGAGCTTGGACTCACCTCCGCCAATGCTGGTCTCGCTCAGTCGATGGCTACCGTCGGCTCCCTCGTCATCGGTCTGCTCTTCGGCTTCATCATGAGGGCCAAGTTCATGGACAGGTATGCGATGGGAATCGGCTGGATCGTCACCGGAATCGGTCTTATGATCCTCTCCAATGCAGACAACTTCGCGCTTGCCTGCGTGGCCTGCGTCATCCAGGGTCTTGGAACCGGATGCTTCATGCCCGTCATGGTTCGCTTGATCGGTAATCTAGGAGGAAAGAAGAACGCTTCCTACATCCTTGGAGTCTCCACCTGCGTCCTCGGCTTCTCGCAGTATCTTGGACCCACTATCCTCAACATGGTCTCCGAGAGCATGGGTCTTGCCGCCGGTGGTCCGGTTATGGGTTTTGCAGCCGGTGGACATCTGGTCTGCGGTGTCATCACCCTCATCGTCCTCATCGTTCTTGCTGTGAGGAAGAGGGGCACTGCCAACGCCTAGCAGCGGTGGATCGGAAGTCTGATTTGAGACAGGCGGGAAATCAACGATCAGCCTGTTGAGACTTCAAGCATTCGTTTCTTCTTCTGGTTGGGCCGGGAACCTGCGGCAGGTCCCGGTCCTTCCGCTTTTTCGAGCTCCGTAACAGCTTGTCCGCAGCTTTTTCGTCTGTGATAATTTATTGACGTTGCGACTGGATGCTCGCAGCGCAAGAGTTGGGCGATTGGCGCAGTGGTAGCGCAGGTGCTTTACACGCACAAGGCCAGCGGTTCGAATCCGTTATCGCCCACCAGGCACACAACGGGGCCTGCAGGTTGTTTGAAGCCTACAGGCCCCTTTTGCGGTACTGATTTTTGCCGGAAGGCGATACGCTTAACATGGTGGATCTGATCTCCGTTTTCTCTGATCCCCAGGCTTGGGTTGAACTGGCCACACTTACCTTCCTTGAGATGGTTCTGGGAATAGACAACCTGGTCTTCCTCGTTATAACTACCGATCGGCTTCCCAAGAACAGGCAGAGACTCGGGCGCAGGCTGGGGCTATGCGGCGCCCTGTTGATGAGAATTTTGCTTCTGTGCAGCGTGTCCTGGCTGATGTCGCTGGAAAACCCGCTTTTCTCAATTCCGTTCCTTCCAGGAGAGATGGGCGAGATCACCGCGCGAGAACTCATCATGCTCGCAGGTGGGATCTACCTAGTCTACAAGGGTGCGATCGAGCTCATCTCCAAGATTCGCCTTCACGACGAGGATGAGTCGTCTTTGGAGGGGGGCAATCGCAGGCAGATCGGACTGTTTCGTGGCGTGTGTCTCATCATGGTGATGGACGTGGTGTTCTCGCTCGACTCCGTCATTACGGCTACTGGATTGGTCAACGACCTGCCGATCATGATACTCGCGGTGATGGTGGCCGTGGCGATCATGATCATCTTCGCCGATGTAATCTCCAACTTCATCAACAAGCACTCCGGGATCAAGATTCTGGCTCTGACCTTCATCGTGATGGTGGGCGTGCTGCTTGTTTGCGAGAGCCTGTCGGTCCACCTCGACAAGACCACCGTATACTATGCGATGGCCTTCGCTCTCGTGGTACAGGTGGTGGAGATCAATTGGGGGAAGAGAGGTATTGTTGTAAGCATGGTGGCGCTAACTATCGTAAGCATCGTGCTCAACGTCGCGATGCCTATGGTTTTTGGGCCCTCGATGTGCATCCTGGGGCTGGTGGTCTCGGGTCTTGTGGTCTGGCTGCTTTCCATGTACACGCGAAACCTGGAGAAGATGCGTAAGTCGACGGCAGAGGGCGCGAAGTAGCTCGGCACCCTCTGCTAGTGCTGACTAATCCTGAGCGACGGTCAGGGTGACGGTGGATCCCTCCGAAACCCTCGTCGATGCCGATGGGCTGGTGGATATGACGGTTCCAGCGGTCGATGACGTACTCGTCTGGTAGACGACCGTGTAGGAGAGTCCTGCGCTCGTGATCTTGCTGATCGCGGTGTTGACGTCGTCTCCCACGACGTTGGGAACCTCCACGCCGGAGGGCTCCGTGGCAACGGTTATCGTGACCACGGTTCCGGGGTTAACTACCGTTCCAGCGGTGTGGCTAACTGCGATGACGGTTCCAGTTGTACTCTCGGACTCCTGCCTCTGAACGCTTACGCTGAGTCCCGCACTCTCAAGTGCGCTGATCGCGCTGGACTCCGAAGTTCCCATGACTGAGGGGACCGTGGTTCCCGAAGAGGTATAGATGGTGATGGTGGTGCCCTCGTCAACCAATGTGCCGGGCTCGATATCCTGGTCGGCAACGTTTCCAATCTGGACCGTGGTCGAGCTCACGGCGTTTCCAGAGACACATTGCAGGTTCAGCTCGTTTAGTGCGTTGGTCGCTTCCTCCACGGTCATGTCGGTGAGATCCGGTACGCTGACCTGGTTGGCTGGGGGATCGCCCTGAGAGATCACGATGTTGACGGTAGATCCGGGATCGGCTTCGGTGTTGCCCTTTGGGCTCTGGCTCATGACCAGCCCCGACTCATAGGTGCTGCTGTAGTCTTGGGTGACCGTTCCGACGGTGAACCCTGCTTCCTCGATGAGCTGTTCGGCCTCTTCCTGGGTTTTTCCGAGCACATCGGGCACTCTGCCCTCGCTGCTCCCGCCGAAGAGTCCGAACCCCACGGCGCAGCCGATGATGGCCACCACCGCGACAACGCACACGGCGATGATTATGTTGCGCTTGCGATTGCTGCCCTTTTTCCCGCTGGAGCTTTGCGAATCCGTCGTCGTGCGAACCGGCCTCACGGCGGTCTCGTCGGCTTCAGTGGTCAGGACTCTGGTGGTCTCGGCACCGCTTATGACCTGGGTCTTGGCGGCGGATTGGAGGTTGAGGGGATTGCCGCTGAGGTAGGCGGTGAGCGCCGTGCGCATCTCGTTGGCGCTCTCGAACCTGGCAAGCGGATCCTTCTCCATGGCCTTGAGTATGATGGCCTCGAACGCAGGGTCGATGGAGGGGTTGTAGACGCTGGGGGCGACCGGAGTCTCGTTGACCTGCTTGAGCGCTACCGATATCGCATCCTGACCCTCGAACGGCAGCCTTCCGGTGACGGCTTCGTACATGAGGATGCCCAGGGAGTAGATGTCGGAGGCGGCGGTGGGGGTCTTGCCCTGCGCCTGCTCGGGGGAGACGTAGTTGGCGGTTCCCAGTACCGAGCCGGTTTGGGTCATCGTGGAGTTGCCGGCTTTAGCCACTCCGAAGTCCATGATCTTGATGTTGCCATCGGGCTGCACCATGATATTTTGCGGTTTGATGTCGCGGTGAATGATATCGTTCTCGTGCGCAACGGCGAGACCCGAGCATATCTGGGAGGCGATTTGGGCGACCTTACGTTGGTCGATCGAGCCGCGTTGAGCGATGGCCGTTTTGAGATCGGTCCCTTTCACGAACTCCATGACTATGTAGTAGGTCTCCCCGTCGAGTCCCCAGTCGTAGATGTTGACGATATAGGGGCTCGACAGGTTGGCAGCGGCCTGCGCCTCCTGGCGGAATCTGGCCGCGAATGTCTGATCGGATGCGAACTGCGGTAGGAGCACCTTCACCGCGTCGAGTCTGCCGAGAACTTCGTCCTGGGCCTTGTAGACTTCGGCCATCCCACCAATTCCGACCCTCTCTATAATCCTGTATCGAGAGGCGATGGTCTTGTTAATCAATTGTCATCCCCGGGCCTTCCGCTACGCGTAGATATTGCGCGCTGTCCTGACAGAGTCTAGCACACGCCATATCCCACAACTTGCTCTATATCTCTCACTTCCTACGTACAAAAATGCTCTCAAGAGAGCCGCGAGTCCGAAGGCGAGCACGCCGAGCACGCCGCCTGCAGTCGCGTCTCCTATAGCGCCCCGAGTGACGTGAGTGCGGTCTGCAGGATGCTTCCCGCATCTGACGTCACGGAGCTGGTCGAATCCTCTATAACGATGGCTATCGTCACGCTGCAGCCATTGGCCGTGGCGGTTCCGATGAACCATGAATTGTCGTCCTCGACGCTGGTCTGGGCGGTTCCGGTTTTTCCAACCACCTCGGCGCCCGATATCTGCGCTGCGGTTCCGGTACCGCTCTCGACTACGGAAGCCATAGCCTCCATCACCAGATCGGCGGTCTCACTACTCACCGGCGTGGCGTAGACCGATGGCGAGGTCTGACTCACCACCGCTCCCTCGGGGGAGCTGATGTAGTCGACCACGTAGGGTGTCATGATCTGTCCGTCGTTTGCCATCCCGGCGGCTATCATCGCCATCAGCACGACGGTGGCCTGTGGCCCGGCGGGGCTTTCGTGCTCACCTACGGGCTGGCCGACAGCCGCCCAGGCGAGCTCCCATGTCGTCATCTCGTCCGCGTCAGGCATCAGCGACATTGTGATGCCGAAGTCGGTGCTGATCACGCTGTTGAAGCCGAAGCTCTCAGAACCCTCCACCAAGCTCTTGGCGCCAAGTTCCTCACCGAGCTGCGCGAACACCGTGTTGCTCGAGACAGCGTAGGCGCGGATGAGGGATATGTTGCCGTAGTCGGTCCCGTTAATCGTGCTTACGGTGCCGCCTCCGATCTCGATGCTGCCTGGTGAGTTGTAGATGGATTCGAGGGTGGCGGTGCCGTTTTCCAGCGCGAGCGCCAACGTTACCGTCTTGAAGGTGGAACCCGGGGCGTATAGACCGTAGGTGGCCCTGTTGAACAGGGCGTCGGAATCGGTATCCCCATCAAGGTAATCTGAGACGTTATTGATGTCGTAGGTGGGGGAGGATGCCATCGCGAGCACGGCGCCGGTGTCCGGGTCGAGCACGACGACGGCCCCGACCTTGCCGGACAGTACGCTTTCGCAGGCCATTTGGATCTCCGAGTTGATGGTGAGGATCACGTCGTTTCCGGGGTTGCTGCCACCTGCCAGTGATGTGATGGCCCCCTGGATAGTGGAGAAGTCGCGGTTGCCCGTGAGGGTTTCATTGAGTGACGACTCCAAGCCGGCGGAACCGTATTGGGTCGAGTAGTATCCGATCAGATGCGCGGCAAGGCTGCCCTGTGGGTAGACCCTGCTGTAGTAGCCGTCCTCATCGGCGACGGATTCCGCGAGCACTACTCCGTCGGAGGTGATGATGGAGCCACGTTCTATCTTGGAACTGTTGGCGATCGTATGGTTGTTGGAGGGCATCGACTTGAGCTCGTCGGCCCTCACCACCATGATCATCGTGAGGTTGGCGATGAGCAGCGCGAAGAGCACCGCGAACACCGTGAGCATCCGCGTGAGCCTCTTGCCAAGGGCCACGCGCCCCAGCACTCCGGTGTCGAAGCCCCGCGACGCCATGGTGAGCTCGGTACCCCTGCCGGGTGCATCGTCGCTAGTGCGCAGAAGCAGACCCACGATGATGAAGCTGGAGATCAGCGACGATCCTCCCTGGCTCATGAAGGGTAGGGTGACTCCGGTGAGAGGGATGAGTCCCGTGACGCCACCGACGATGACGAACGCCTGGAAGGAGATCGATGCGGTGAGTCCAACAGCCGCGAAGGCGTCCACGTCGCGTCTGGCTCTGGCCGCCGCCGCGAATCCCCTGATGCAGAAGAGTAGGAAGGCGATCAGCACTCCCGAGGCCCCGAGAAGACCCATCTCCTCGGCTATTGCTGCGAAGATGAAGTCGCTTTCTACAACGGGGATGCTGGTGGGCAGACCCCGTCCGATTCCGGTTCCCACCAAGCCGCCGTCGGCCATGGAGTAGAGTGCCTGAACGAGCTGGTATCCCTCGTCTTGAGCGTACTCGAACGGGTCGAGCCAGATGGCAATGCGGTCCTGGACGTGGCTGAAGCAGAAGTACATCACGACACCCGCCACCGCCAGCAGGACTAGGCTTACAAGCACGTAGCTTATGCGCCCGGTGCACACGTATATCATCGTGAGGAAGAGGCCGAAGAACAGCAGCGCGCTTCCCAGATCCCTCTCGAATACGACGATCAGCAGCGACAGGGCGAGCATGAACAGCAGTGGCAGCAGCGTCTTGAAGTCTGGGAGTTGGAAACCCAGCACCCTACGGGACGAAACCGAGAGCATCTCGCGGTTCTCGGCAAGGTAGGACGCTAGGAATATGACTATGAGGATCTTGGCGATCTCGCTGGGCTGGAAGGAGAAGCTGCCGATTGTGAGCCAGATCTTGGATCCGTAGTGCTCGGTTCCGACCACCGCTGGCAAGAGCAGGAGCACGATTCCTAGGATCATGATCGTGTACTTATAACGTGCAAGTGATGCGATCGAGCGCACAAGCAAGAGCGTCAGGATCATGAGCGCGACGCCGGTGAACAGCCATATCAGCTGGTTTGTTGCCAGTTCGGGTGCGAGACGGAACACGAAGGCGATACCTATGCCCGACAGTAGGTAGGTGATGGGCAACAGCGTGTTGTCTGCGTTGGGTGCCAGCTTGCAGACTGCGAAATGCGCGATGATGTAGGCCACGAAGAGGCCGATGGGCACCGCGAGCGATTCGAACGAGATATCTTCGCCCGAGCTGATCACGGACATGATGAACAACAGCGCCAGGATCGGCGTTGCCGCAAGGATCAAGTACAGCTCTGTCGTTCTCCAGCTGCGCATCGCCTACTGATCACCTGCCGTGTCGTCGGATTGGACTTCGACGTCCTCGGATGTGGTGTCGTTTGTATCGGCATCATCGGAAGATTCCTGTGAAGCGTTGGCGCTCGTCGCCTGCTGGGCGTAGCTGTTGAGGGTCTGGATGGCTTCATCCATCGAATCGAACTGTACCCCGTCTGCGAGTCTCTCAGCTGTGAGTGGGGAGAGGTCGTCCACCTCTATGTCTGTCAGGTATTGGAACTCCGAGTACCCAATTCCCATAAAGCTGTCGATGCGCCCGCTGTAGACCGCGACGCGCCCATCCTGTTCGATTAGGTATGCAGATCCTCGCACGTACATCGTGAAGCCGGCGATCGCGCACCCCACGAGGGCCACCGCGACCACGCAGAAGACGATGATGCCCAGCCTCCTGCGCTTCTTGTTGGAAGATTCCTCCGCGCGCTCACGCTGCTCGGTTGCCGAAGCGGGTCGAGCAGCGGTGCCTGTGGAGACGATGTCTATCACGATGACGGTAATGTTGTCGGTTCCGCCAGCGAGGTTGGCCGCCTCCACGAGACGGTCGGCTGCTTTCTGCGGGTGCGGACTGTCGAGGAGGATATTCTCGATATCCTCCTTGTAGAGGATCCCGCAAAGGCCGTCGGAGCACATGAGCACTCTGTCGCCGGGGAGCATCTCGAATTCGTAGAGGTCGGCGAACATCTCCGGATCGGATCCGAGAGCGCGGGTGATTATGGATCTGGAGGGGTGGGCGAGAGCCTCGTGTTCGGTGATCTGTCCGCTCTCCACCATCGCGGCTACAAGTGAGTGATCGTGGGTGAGCTGCTCGAGATGCCCCGCGCGCATTCTGTAGGCCCTCGAGTCGCCGACCTGGGCGACGGCCATGCGGTCGCCGTCGATAACGGCTGCGGTCATGGTGGTTCCCATGCCCCACCTGCCCTCACCGCGCTCGACGGCCTCGAGTATAGCCTGGTTGGCGATCTCGACCGCCTCGCCGAGTGCCTTCGTGTCGGCAATTTTGGGGGCGCGTTCCGACATCGTTCTTACGGCGATATTGCTTGCGATCTCTCCGGCCTCACTGCCCCCGACGCCGTCGGCGACGACGAAGACCGGGGGCTCCACCAGCAAGGAGTCCTCGTTGTGCGGGCGTACCCGCCCGACATCGGTTCTGGAGCCGACTCGAAGGCGTGTCTTGGCGGTGTTCCGCTCCCTTGGTCCAGCTGCCCTTGCCATACCGGCGATCAGCCCCTATCGACCTTGATCTCGACGTCGCCGACCACGATGACGTCGTTTTTGTGCAGGTAAGTGGCTTGCATCAGGGGCTTCCCGTTGAGCAGCGTTCCGTTCGTGGAATGCAGGTCCTCCACGATCAGATCCTTGCCCTGTATTGTGAAGCGAGCGTGCTTGCCGGAGACGAACGAGTCGCCTATCACTATATCGGCGCCAGGGGAGCGTCCGACTACCACCGGCCCGTTGACCTTGATGCGCACACCCATTAGCTCGCGCGGCCCTCTGACCACCTTGATGAACCAGCCTCCCTCCTTGCGGTTCTGATCCTTCACGAGGTTGATGCCCGTGCGCATGACCGCAAACAGGAACAGAAACATGAGCGCGACCAGCAGAATCCGGCCGATCCAAAGCGCAACATCGATCATCTGAGCACCTCCGGCGTTGACACCGCTGTCATTTTCGGTTCTAGCCTCTCTGGAAGATCAGGACCGTGGTCCCGAAGGTGATCTGGTCGCCGTAGCGGAGGGCGGAGTCGTTGATTCGCCTGCCGTTGACCTTGGTCCCGTTTGTGGAGTTTAGGTCGGTGATCGACCAGTTGCCCATCGCATCGCGGGTGATCCTGGCGTGCTGGCGCGAGATGCTCGCATCCTCGAGGACAATGTCGCTTGTGGCCTCGCGCCCGATGATCACGCTGTCGAGTCTGATGGGGAAGTTGCGCCCGGTCCTGGCGTCGATCAGCACACCGGGCTGGAAGCCGTACTCCGCCTGCTGGGCGTGCGGTTGCTGCTGGACGGCACCTCCGGCCATCACCGTGGCTCCCACCGCCGCTCCCGCAGCGGCGGCCCCAGCAGCAGCCCCAACTGCCATGCCGGCCCCCGCGAAGTTGTCCTGGTGGCCTTGGTACACTCCGCCGGAGACGGCGTCTTGCTGGTAGGGGGCCTGGCCGGCGTAATTGTTGTCGTACGCATTGACGTCAGGGTGTCTCACATAGGGACTACCCACTTGCTGCTCGTTGTAGTGGTTGGCGTATCGCGGCTGTGTCTGAGGCTGCTCGCGCGACTGCCTCACGGGATCTTGTTTAGGGAAGCTGTCGAGGCCGTAGTACTCCGCTTCCTCTTCTCTGAGCTCTGCCACGATGTTGGAGGTGACCACCTCTGCGATGACATCGAACTTGCCGCTCTTGAGACTCTCGTCGGCGATGAACCTCACCAACGGGCGGCACTCTAGGGCCAGCCCGGAGTCGCCGGCGCTCCCGACCAGGTAGGTCTCCAGCTCACCAGCCAACGTGGGGTAGAAGCCGAAGAGCCTGCGGTCGTCGTCGACGTTCACCAATACCGTGTAGAGCGTGGGTGCATACTGCACCCCCTTTCCTACCAGCTTGGAACGGTGCATCTGCTTCTCGCACTTCTTGGCGATCTGTGTGGGCTCGATGGGCGACTTGAACATGGAACCCGCTAGACCGTCGAAAGCGTCGTCAACTTTTCCCTCGAACTTTGAGAAGATGCCCACTTTAGATTTCAACCTCCCGACCACTGGAGCGGTGGTACCACTTAGGGTGCTAGCGTCTGGGAGACTCGCAAAGCCACACCATGACGATGCCCGCGATAGGCGGGAGTGCGAATGCGGCGATGTCGCCGGCTCCAAACCCCACGGGTTCTCCGGCGATTGAGATCCCCAGAACTTTCGAAGCAATAATTATACCTATACACAATGCCACTCCCAGCAGCGAGAGCATCTTGCTTCCGCGGTTGGCGAGCATAGACATAGCGAGTGCGCCGCATACCCATCCAGCAGCCCACGTCCACAGCGACAGGCTGTTGTAGATGTTCAGAAAAGCCCCAGTGGAAGCTGAATTCGAGTCCAAGAAGCTGGGTAGGAGCGACCATAGTTCAGACGATGCTGTTATCGGGAAGGCAATCAGCATCACGGCCACCCCGAAACCGGAGGCGATCATTGCTTTTTTCATGGAGAGAAAGTAGCCGCAGGCGATCGGGGAGATCATGGCCATTCCGATTAGACCTGCCGATGGGGCCAGGGTTGCGCAGTTAGATTCCGCCACACCGCGTCTGCCCTCCGCCATCCACCAGATGGCGGTGAGCACCAGAATGATGATCCCCTGAGGGAGCCAGCCGGCGTATATCGCGCCGACGCCGAGGAGTGCAAGCGACACCACCGCACCTATTGAGGGGGAGATGGCGCCTACGGCTCCGACGGCGAGCGCCGCGACGAGTGTGGTGATGGGCCAGGGAAGCGGCGCAGAGGAGGCTCCGAGCCATGCGATGGCCCCGCTGGAGAGCGCGCCGACGACCCTCCCCGCGATCTTGAAGCGACTCTCGTCGACTATGTCGCGGAAGCTCCTCCTGCGTACCCACTTCCGCTCGTCGTAATCCTCTCTGACCACGGTCTTGCCGAATGCGCCCGCGTACGCAGGCTCCTCATCGTCGAAGTAGAGATCGTCGTCCTGGTCGTCGTAGTCGTCGTCCACGTCGGCGATCGTGGGAGCTGTGCCGTAGTTACCCTTGCCGGAGGCGCTGATCATGGCGGTGATCCTGTCCTCTGGGCTTCCCAGCACCACCTTCTGCCCGAGTTCGCCAACCAGGCCTGACAGGCTGGATCTGCCGGTCTTGGGCTTGCCTAGATGGGGAAGGAGGTCGGAGACGAGATCGCTCACAGAGTCGTACCTGTCGTCGGGGTTGGGGCTGAGTGCCCGGAACAGCACATCGTCGATCTTTGGATCGAGTTCGTCGACGATGGACGAGGGTAGGTATATCTCAGATGTCTCGACGAGGTCGAGCGACTCCATGAAGGTGCCAGCGATGAAGGGGTTATCGCCTACTAGAAGCTCGTATAGCATCGCCGCGAACGCCCATTGGTCGCTGCGCTCGTCCACCTGCTCGCCCCGGAGTTGCTCGGGCGGCATGTAGCCTATGGTCCCCGCCGTTGCGGCACCGAATCCCGATCCTTTGGCGAGCCGGGCGATCCCGAAATCGGTGACCTTGGAGGTTCCGGAGGAGTCTACAAGTATGTTGTCAGGTTTGACATCGAGATGCAGCACGTGGTTCTTATGTGCGTGCTGGAGGGCCTTGCCTACGTTTTGCGCGATCGACGCGACCTCGTCGTGGGTTAGCATCCTTGGGATGCGGTCCATGATGTCGCCGAGGGACATCCCGTCAACGAACTCCATGATCAGCAGCGCCTCTCCGCCCTCGACCTCGAAGTCATACACGTTGACTATTCGGGAGTCGTGGAGTTGGGCGCCGGTGCGCGCCTCCTCGAGGCCGGGGACGGCCGAGCCCATCTGGTGCCTTGGCAGCTTGATGCGCTTTATCGCGACGTTTCTCCTGATCCTGGTGTCCCATGCTAGGTTGACCACGCCGCCGGACCCTGCGCCGAGCGTGTCTTGGATTATGTATCTGCCAAGTAGGATGTCGGAATCCACGTGATGCTCCTGATGCTGCCGGACCTGTTTCGTTTGGGTTCTATTCGCCGGTCATCGAGCTAATTCTACATGTTTTTAAGCCGCAGTTTTGACCTTACTCGGTATTGGTGTAATATACCCTCTGCGCTGCGGGTGTGGCGGAATTGGCAGACGCGTACGGTTCAGGTCCGTATGGGGGTAACCCCATGAAGGTTCAAGTCCTTTCACCCGCACCAAAGCGAAACGGTTGCCTCGGATCACATGACGATCCGGGGCTTTTTAATCGCCGCTTTCCACTCCATCTCCGACCCGATCTCACTCATGCGCGCGAGGATGCTCGCGGATCTAGGGATGTGAGGCTTAAGGCCCTCCACCGCAACATGTCCCCAACGCATCCGCTCAGGGCGTATACTCTTCAGCGGACGCCGGATCCACGATTAGGAGGAAAGATGCTCGACCTCAAGTTCGTCAGGGACAACCTAGACGATGTCACGAAGGCCATGGAGAAGAGACACTTCGGTGGATGGGATCCAGAGGCCTTCGCCGCGCTCGACGTCAAGAGGCGCGAGTTGATCTCGCAGGTCGAGGCCCTGCAGGCCGCGCGCAATTCCTCCTCCAAGGAGATCGGCAAGCTCATGGGCTCTGGCAAGAAGGACGAGGCCGAGGCCATGAAGGCGCAGGTCAAGGAGATCAACTCCCAGATCGACGCCCTTAGTGGCGACATGGAGCAGGCTGACTCATCGCTCAAGAGCATCCTGATGTCAGTTCCCAACATTCCGGCTGAGGCTGTTCCCGAGGGACGCGACGACAGCGAGAACGTTGAGGTCAGGCGCTGGGGCACCCCGCGCGAGTTCGATTTCGAGGCGAAGGCTCACTGGGATCTCGGTGTCGATCTAGATATCATCGACTTCGACCGCGCGGTGAAGCTCGCCGGTTCTAGGTTCGTGCTGCTCGGCGGACTCGGGGCTAGCCTCGAGCGTGCGATCATCAACTTTATGATCGACACTCACTTAAGCAGGGGCTACAAGGAGTGGTGGCCGCCGGTCATCGCCAACGCCGAGACCCTCACGGGTACGGGTCAGCTTCCCAAGTTCGAGGAGGACCTCTTCAAGACTTCCGGCGGGATGTACCTGATCCCCACCGCAGAGGTCATGCTCACCAACATCCATGCCGCCGAAGTGCTAGACGAGGAGACCCTCCCGCGCAAGTACTGCGCGTTCACCCCGTGCTTCCGCGAGGAGGCGGGTTCAGCTGGGCGCGACACCCGCGGCCTTATCCGCGTGCACCAGTTCGACAAGGTCGAGATGGTCAAGTTCGCTACCCCGGAGACCTCGTTTGACGAGCTTGAGTCGATGGTCGCCGATGCTGAGAACATACTTCAGCTGCTCGGGCTTCCCTACAGGGTGGTCAACCTCTGCTCCGGAGATCTTGGCTTCTCCGCCGCGCAGACCTACGACCTGGAGGTCTGGCTGCCCTCCTACAACGATTACAAGGAGATCTCGTCGTGCTCCTGCTGCAGTGATTTCCAGGCACGCAGGGCCAACATCAAGTACGGCACGGTGGACAATAAGAAGAAGACGGCGTTTTTGCACACCCTCAACGGCAGCGGCCTAGCGGTTGGACGCACAATGGCCGCCATCATGGAGAACTACCAGCAGGCCGACGGGACTATCAAGGTCCCCGATGTGCTGGTTCCCTACATGGGTGGCAGGGAGTTTATCGGGAAGTAGTTCGGATTTCGCAGCAACCCGGGTTCTCGGAAT
>CAYRYP010000034.1:0-14843 GCA_964428485.1 uncultured Coriobacteriaceae bacterium | reverse complement strand
ACCTAGCGCGGATGCACCGTCCATCGCGAGCCACTCGAGGATGGAACTGAAGACACCTGAGTCGCTGAACTGGGAGAACACCAGCTGCTCGGAGAGCCTCATGGCCACCCACATCGCCACTACCGGAAGAAGCAGGAAGGGCAGAGCGGGCCTTACCGGCGTTCGCTCGTCTTTCTCCTCGCCATCACGAAAGAAGGCTCCATCTCCGAGAAACCCCTCCAGCAGACCCCTTCCCCAACCTCTCCTATAGCCTCCGCTCATACTGTGATGAGATCTTTGATCTGCTCGTAGCGGGAGTCGCCTATCCCACTGACTTCCTTGATCTCCTCGATGCTCGAGAACCCGCCGTTTGCCTCTCGGTACGCGATGATCTTCTGAGCGGTGGAGGGTCCCACGCCGGGCAACTCGTCCAGCTGTTCCTCGGTGGCGGTGTTGATGTTCACGAGCTGGGTGGCCTGACCTGAGGCTGACTGGTAGGAGGAGCTGCTGACATAGGTTCCGCTCTGGACCTCTTCGTTCGTGGGGATCAATATCTGCTCCCCATCGACCGCCTCACGGGCTAGGTTGACCGCATCCGTACACGCATCATCCGAAAACCCGCCGGCCGCCATCACCGCGTCTTGAACTCGAGAACCCTTCTCCACCATGTAAACGCCAGGAGATCCCACCGCCCCCACGACGTGCACCGCTATCATCTCAACATACTCCTCGGCCTCCCCCGAGGCGTCGGAGTCCTCCGTACCGGCAGCATCCGAGACCTGTTCACCACCGTTGATCTGAAAGCCAGAATCCGAGGCTGCGGACCACCATCTAAAGGCAACCGCTACGAGAATCACCACGGCTATCAAAAGAGCGGCCTTGAGCACCGATGGAGAAACCCCTGCTACCTGCGCCTTGACGAGGATCTTCGAGATCGGGTTCGAACCCTTGGCACTACCCTCCGCCTGGGTTCGCTGACCATCTCCGCTGGCCCGCCCATCTCTCGAATTCCTTCCCATCAGCGAAACCTCCACCAAACCCCGGGTATCCATATCGCAGATGGGATGCTACACGGCCAATCCGAACAGGCCCGCACCAGTTATCAAAACAACGTTCGAGCCGGATCCGAACAAAATCCGAACAGATTCCAAACAGAGAGGGTCTTTCAGGCAAGGGTTTCAGGCGAAATGAGGGCGAGAACGCGAGCGAGAGCGATCGCGATGACGGACGCACCGGACCAACCCGAAGACGCCCGCTAGATGCGGTTGGTGCAGCAGGGGTATCTCACGATCTCGAGGTTGTCGCAGATCTCCTGCGCCCACGACTCAAGATCCAGCTTGGCCGAAAGCTCCAAGACCTCCTCCATCTTTGCATGGGTCTCGGGGCTCCTGGGAAGGAAGAGGGTGCAGCAGTCCGAGCAAGCCTGGATGGAGAGATCGTAGGTCCCGATGCGCCTGGCCAGCTCTATGATCTCCTGTTTGTCGGAGCCTATCAGCGGGCGGAAAACCGGCAATGTCGACACTTGGTCCACCGCCATGATGTTCTCCATGGTCTGGGAGGCCACCTGCCCCAGCGACTCCCCCGTGGCGATCGCCTTGCAGTGCTCTAGTCTCGCAAGCACGTTGGCAACAGAAAACATCAGCCTGCGGAAGAAAATCACCCTCATCCTGGGAGGGACCATATCAGCTATGCGGCGCTGGTATTCGCCGATACGCGCTATGCACAGGCGCCTGACCCCGCCAATAGATCCGAGCGCCTCGCAGATATCGCGCACAAGATACTCGGAGGAGTCGTCGGTTTCGGGAGCACCCGAGAAGTGAAGTGCCACAGCCACCGCCCCCCGGTGCATGAGCCTCCACATGGCAACCGGCGAGTCGATTCCCGTCGACAGCAGCATCACGAACTTACCGGATGTCCCAATGGGAAGGCCCCCGACACCGGGCTCGCTGCTCGCGTAGATATATGTGCTCCCCTGGATCACCTGCACGTGGACCACCACGTCGGGATCGTCCATCTTGACCTTGGAATCCGGAGCCAAATCGCTCAGATAGGCGCCGATCCTTCGGTTCATCTCCATGGAGTCGATCTGAAAATCAGTGTTCGAGCGCTTCGCATCAACCTTGAACGAATTGCGCGGGACGCAGTCAAGAAGAACCTCTCCGGCAAGACGACACATGTCGTCGAAGTCGCGTGTCGTCCTCCAACCAAGGGAGACCCTGGCAACACCGGGAATCATTCTGAGCAGCTCGAACACCCGCTGCACGTCGGGATGGTCCAGTCCATTCCTAACAAAGCCATCATCTAGAAGCTCGCTGCCCAAAACAGCGCGGTCGACGGGCACTAGGATGCGTCCGGAGATCTTCGAGACCCTCTCAATGGGCAGCCCGCTGCACACGAACTCGATGTTGTGCATGAGCTGCCTCTCGAAGGTCGAGCGGTTGTGGCCCTTGAGGCCTATTTCATGATAGTGAACGAGAAAGACGGGGCTTGCCATGTGGCAACCTGGACCGATATCGGAGATCAGGCGGCAGAGACGCGCCTACTTGTCCGACAGGCTCTCCTTGACGTACCCGAGGTCTCCCCTCTCGATCTCCTCCATCGCAAGCGAAAGCGGCTTGGTCTCCGAGAACTGGGAGATCTCGGCGACGGTCTGCGCCGCGAGTGCGCGGGTGCGCTGGCCACGCATCATGTCGTTGATGTCGCGGGCACGCCTAGATGCGATGGTGCAGAGCAGGTACTTGTCGTTGTTCGTGCAGTCAAGCAGGGCGTCAATGTGCTGGTCTATGATCGACATCTGAAAATCCATTCCCCTCTAAATTCGCATTGCCCCCAATGGGAGCGTTTTGACTCCGACTAACACTGGGAGTCCATAACCGAGAGGAGCTCGGCCGTTGCCCTCTCGATATTGTCGTTAACAAGCGAGTAATTATACCGTTGCTCCTGCTCGAGTTCCAGCTTTGCGGTCTCGAGCCGCCTCTCGATCTGCTCGGCCGTCTCCGTGCCACGGCCCTCGAGGCGCTTTCTGAGATCGTCGAAGCTCGGTGACTTGACGAAAATGAGGTACGCATCGGGGTAGTTGTCCCTAACCTGGAACGCGCCCTGCGGGTCGATCTCCAGAAGCACGTCCACTCCCTCGGAGATCCGCTCCACAACCGGAGCCCTGAGCGTACCGTAGTAACTATCGTGCACCTTAGCCCATTCGAGGAATCCGCCGGATGCGATCTTCTCCTCAAACTCACCGGTGCTCATAAAAAAGTAGGACTCTCCGTCGATCTCGCCCTCGCGCGGGGCGCGGGTGGTCGCCGAAACGGAGAGCCAAATCCCCTCCCGGCGATCCATCACCCGCCCCACAAGAGTGCCCTTACCGGCACCAGACGGTCCCGATACGACGAAGAGCCTACCCGGCATCTCTACCTTCCGGAGAACTTCTCAATGAGCTCAGCGCGCTGGCGTGCACCGAGTCCCTTGACTCTGCGGTTCTCGGAGATGTTGAGCTCCTCCATGACCTTGGCGACCTTGGCCTTGCCATAGCCGGGAAGCGACGCGATCATGTCCTTGACCTTCAGCTTGTCGATGACAGTGTTGCCCTCGGTGGTCAGAATCTCCTCGACGGTGATCTTACCCTCCTTGATCTGAGCTCTCAGCTCGGCACGGGCATGCCTGGCCTCCGCCGCCTTTGCGAGCGCAGCCTTCCTTTCCTCATCAGTCTGATTCGGAAGCGCCATCCTCTAACCTCACCTTTCACTATGAACCGTGTGACACGAGCCAAACCATGGCACGGTCACCTCAACCCAATGGAAAAATCCGTAATCCGCCAATCGAGCACATATGTCAGCGCATGTGCCCCCTCCGCGAATTGCCATCTAGCCTAGCATCATGGCAACTCTGGGCACGTGCCATTCGGCAAACGCACCCTTAACTCGGGCGTATACCCGCATCCTGGGAGCGTTTGGACTATCTTTTCAGACGATAATCACAAACGTCGACTCCCCAGGGAGTGAACCTCAATGCCCTGCTTGCACAGCTCGCATTCCGACTCTTCCCATGACGGAGTTGGGAGCTCGAGCAGCGGATAGAAGGGCTGGTCGAATACCCTCCCAGAGCACCTGTCGATCAGCGACACGACCCCCACGACGGTTCCGCCAGACGCCTCGATCAGATCGCAAACCTCTTTTACGGAGGAGCCGGTGGTCACAACGTCCTCTGCCACCAGCACCCGAGCGCCCGAAGGAACCTCGAATGAGCGACGGAACACCATCTTGCCGTCCTTGCGCTCCGAGAAGATCATCTTCACGTCGAGGGCCAGGGCCACCGCGAAGCCAAACAGGATTCCCCCAACGGCGGGCGATGCCACGAGGTCCACCTCCATCTCCTCTGGCAGCCTGGAGACGGCCTCTTTCGACAGTTTCACGGTGAGAGCCGGATCCTCGAGGACCCTCGCACACTGAATGTACGTGTCGGAGTGTCTGCCGGAGGTGAGAACGAAATGCCCATGACGTACCGCCTGGGTGTCCTTCAAGATCTGCAGGATATCGTTGTCGTTCACTGGTTTCTCCTATCTTGGAATGGCTTCAGTGCCATGAGCCGAGCCATACAGCCGCGCTAACTAGCACTCGCGCGGATCTCATCGATTATCGCATCGAAGGCGCACACAGGGTCGTCCGCCTGCGTTATCGGGCGTCCTATCACAACATGAGTGGAGCCGGATGCAAAGGCACTGGCCGGTGTTGCTACCCTGGCCTGATCTCCCTTTTCCGAGCCCTGGGGCCTGATGCCCGGCGTGACTATCAGCCTGCCCGGCCCGAGCACATCAGAGAGCATCGCGGACTCCTGGGGAGAGGCCACCACACCGGTAACCCCGGCCGACATAGCCAGCCTAGCAAGCCTTTCCACCTGAACCGCGGCCCGCTCTTTTACTCCCACCGATTCCAGCGCATCATCATCCATGCTTGTAAGCACGGTCACCGCCAGAACCGCCGGAAGATCCGACACCTCGGAACCCACCGCATCGGCGACCCCCTCCATCGCCGCCCTCATCATCGCTTCACCGCCGAGAGAGTGCACCGTGAGCATGTCCGCCCCGGTAAGAGCTACGGCGCGCGCGGCTCCTCTGATCTGATGCGGGATGTCGTGCAGCTTCAGATCCACGAACACTTTGAGGCCCCGCTCCTTGAACGCCGCGACGGCAGACGGACCTTCGGAGTAGAAGAGCTGCATCCCCACCTTGACCCATCTCGCATGCCCGGAGAGCATGTCCGCGAGCTCGAGTGCGCGCTCCATCGCGCAGTCGAGTGCAACGATGACGCGATCGGCCGGATCGAAGTCGGTTATGGGCATGTCGGGAGTCATCGGCTACCTCCGCTACGTGGTCTATGGTCTAGTTTTTCAGACGCGAGGTTCATTATCCAACTTCTGCGGGAATTTGCACGCGCCGGCTTCTTAGCCTATCGCACCCACAAGCTCACCGATGTCGTTGACGCCCTCTTCCTCGCACCAGGTTCGGATGCCGGCGGCGACATCCGCCGCCGCCCTCGGGTTCATGAAACTCGCCGTGCCAACAGCAACGGCGGTCGCCCCCGCCAGGATGAACTCTATGGCGTCCTCGGCGCTTGTGATCCCGCCCATACCTATGATCGGCAGCTCGACCGCATGGAACACCTCGTTGACCATCCTCAGAGCCACCGGCTTGACGGCGGGTCCAGAAAGGCCGCCGACCCTGCGCGCCAAGACGGGGCGCCTCTTCTTCGCATCTATCGCCATCCCCAGCAGCGTATTGATAAGCGACACCGCATCGGCACCCGCCGCCTCCATCGCCTTGGCCATCTCAGATATGTCTGTGACGTTGGGTGTGAGTTTGACGATCAGCGGCTTTGAGGTCTGCTTGCGGCACAGGCTCACAACCTCGGTGCTGGCCACAGGATCGACCCCAAAAGTCATGCCGCCGCTGTCCACATTGGGGCAGGAGATGTTGATCTCGTAGGCGTCGACGCACCTCTCCTGCTCGAGGCGCTCGATCACGCGGGCATACTCGGAGATGGAGTGACCGGAGACGTTGACGATTATCGGAACCCCCACGCCCGCAAGCCATGCCAGGTCATCCTTACAAAAAGCCTCGACGCCGGGGTTCTGAAGTCCGATGGAGTTGAGCATGCCGCTGGGGGTCTCGGCGATCCTAGGGGAGTCGTTGCCTCCCCAGGGATTGAGGGAGACCCCCTTCGTGGTCACCGCTCCCAGCTCGTTGAGATCAAAAAACTCGCTGTACTGCCTTCCGGCACCAAACGTTCCGGAGGCCGTGGTCACGGGATTCTTCATCCGAAGCGATCCGATAGATATAGCGAGGTTCACTTCGCATCCCATTACCAGATCACCTCCGACATCTCGAAGACAGGGCCATCCACGCATGCGCGTTTGCGACCGGCGACGGTCTCCACAACACACGACAGACAGGCCCCGACACCGCAGGCCATCCTGCGCTCCATAGAGACCTCGCAGACGACGTCGGGCGAAAGAACTCCCCTAAGCGCCTCGATCTCCCTAGCCGCGGCAGCCTCCATAGGTCCCGGCCCGCACACCGCGATGTAGTCTACGCCCTCGGCGTTCTCCTCGATGAGATCAGTGCAAAAGCCGTGATGTCCATCCGTTCCGTCGTCAGTGGCTGTACGCACATCGACCCCGGCGGCCGCCAATCCGTTGACCCCAACGAGCCGATCGGCCGTGGTAGCGCCCAACAAACAGATCGTCTCCGTGCCAGTGGCGGCCAGTTCGCGTGCGAGCATCATCAGCGGTGCAACCCCCACACCGCCGCATATCAGCAGCGCCTTTTTTATCCCCTGCGGGGGATTCCAACCCCTGCCTATCGGGCCGATCATATTGGTAACGGTGTCGGCAGAGGCCTCAGAGAGCTTTCTCGTGCCCTCGCCGACGGTCTGGTAGAGGATGGAGATCCTACCCTCGCCCCTGCTCCAGGCGCCAACCGAAAACGGCCTGCGCAGCACGTGCCCCTCGAAGTCGGGAATGCGGACGTGCACGAACTGTCCCGGGCGCACGGTGGAGGCTATCCTGGGTGCCAGGAAATCCGCCAACCATAGCTGCGGGGCCACCTCCTCATTTGAAACCAACGTCACGAGCTCGTCTACGAGCGGCTCACGCTCGTAGACATCCCGGCATACAGTCATTACCGCTGCCCTCCCCCGGTTGGGATGTCACCGAGGTCGTACCTGTCGAGATCCTGCAGGCAGATCGGCTCCATCCTGCCATCGGCAAAGCCGCTCTCCTGAACCGCCTCGATCGCGTTGACCAGCGCCTGGGCGGCGGAGATGGTGGTGACGTAGCAGATGGAGTAGCGGACAGCATCGGCGCGCAACAGGTAGCCATCCGAGCGGGTCCTCTGTCCAAACGGGGTGTTGATGATCAGGTCGATCTCCCCATTGGCGAGGGCGTCTCCGATATTTGGTCTAGCCTCGTGGTACTTGTTGATGACTGTCACGGGAATCCCGCTCGCCCTCAGCGACTGCGCGGTTCCAGAGGTGCACACAATCTCGAACCCGATCTTGGCGAGGTCGTGGGCAATCGTGATGATCGCACGCTTGTCGCGGTCGCAGACCGAGACGAAAGCGCGACCCGAGGTGGGCAGGGAGTAGTCGATTGCAAGAGCGGTCTTCGCATAGGCCGCAGGGAAGTCGCGCGCAATCCCCATGACCTCACCGGTGGACTTCATCTCAGGCCCGAGCACGAAGTCGGCGCCTGGGAAGCGGCCGAACGGCATGACGGCCTCTTTGACCGAGAAGTGGTTGATCTCACGGTCGTCCGGAGGAAGCTCCAGGCTCTCGATCGTGCGGCCGGTCATTATCATCGCAGCGCACTTTGCGAGCGGGACCCCGGTTGCTTTAGAGACAAACGGGACGGTGCGGGACGCGCGCGGGTTCACCTCGATCACGTAGATCGTGGAGTCCTTGACGGCAAACTGTATGTTCATGAGACCGCGAACCCCCAGCGCCATACCCAGGCGCTTGGTGATCTCGCGCAACCTCTCATAGATCTCCCCAGAGACGGAGAAGGGCGGCGTGCAACAAGCGGAGTCGCCGGAGTGGATCCCAGCCTCCTCGATGTGCTCCATGATCCCGCCCACGTAGACCTGCTCGCCATCGCAGAGCGCGTCGACATCGAGCTCCACCGCGCTTTCGAGGAACTTGTCGAGATATATCGGCATATCGGGAGAGACACGCACAGCCTGCGCCATGTAGCGCTTGAGCGACTCGGCGTCATAAGCGATCATCATGCCGCGGCCCCCTAGCACGTAGCTCGGGCGCACCAGCAGCGGAAATCCGATCCTGTGCGCAACCTCCACCGCCTCGTCGAAGGAACTCGCGATCCCGGCGGGCGGGTAGTCGATGCCCATCTGGTCGAGCAGCTCGGAGAAGCGCTCGCGGTCCTCAGCGAGATCGATCGAATCGGGCTTGGTGCCCAGGATCTCGATACCTGCGTCCTCAAGCGCACGCGCCAGCTTGAGCGGGGTCTGCCCACCGAGCGTAACTACCACACCATCGGGTCTTTCGGCCTCGACGATGTCCATGACATCCTCGAAGGTCAGCGGCTCGAAGTAGAGCCGGTCTGACGTGTCGTAGTCGGTGGAGACCGTTTCAGGATTGGAGTTGACCATGATGGTCTCGTAACCCATCTCCTCAAGAGCGTAGCTGGCGTGCACACAGCAGTAGTCGAACTCGATCCCCTGGCCAATCCTGTTCGGCCCAGCGCCGAGGATCATAGCCTTGGGCTTGCTGCAGGGGCGGACCTCGCCCTCGTCCTCATAGGTCTTGTAGTAGTAGTTGGTGATCGACTCGAACTCCGCCCCGCAGGTATCGACCGTCTTGAAAGTCGGCAGCACCCCGAGAGCTTCGCGGCGAGCACGCACCCTGGCCTCGGCAGCAGCCACGACAGCCGAACCCGTGTTGGCGGAATCGTACTCCCCCGTGAGAAACGCGATCTGCCTGTCGGAGAGACCGGTCTGCTTGGCAATGCGCATATCGTCTGCGGACAGCCCGTCGAGTTTGTGGCTGGCGACCATCTTCTCCACCGCAACGATATGGGCGAGCCTAGAGACAAACCAGGGGTCGATGCTGGTCTGCGAGGAGATCTCGTCTACCGACATCCCGCGTCTGAGGGCCTCGATCATGTAGTAGATCCTGTGCTCGGTGGGCTTGACGAGCATGGTCTCGAAGCTCTCCTCGTCAAAGTCGTCCTTGCCGTCGCAGCCAAGGCCGTCGCGCCCGTTCTCGAGCGAGCGCATCGCCTTTCCGAGGGCCTCCTCAAAGGTGCGCCCTATGGCCATAACCTCCCCCACCGCCTTCATACGGGTGGTGAGGGTCTCGTCGGTTCCCTTGAATTTCTCGAATGCAAAGCGCGGAACCTTAACGACCACGTAGTCGATAGTAGGCTCGAAGCACGCCGGCGTCGCATTGGTGATGTCGTTGGTGATCTCGTCGAGGGAGTAGCCCACCGCGAGCTTCGCGGCGGCCTTAGCGATCGGGAAGCCCGTAGCCTTCGACGCAAGAGCCGAAGAGCGCGAGACCCTCGGATTCATCTCGATCACGATCATGCGGCCGTCGCGGGGGTTGACGGCAAACTGCACGTTAGAGCCGCCGGTCTCCACCCCGATCTTCTCGAGAATCGCAAGCGATGCCACGCGCATGCGCTGGTACTCGATGTCGGTCATCGTTTGAGAGGGCGCCACGGTGATCGAGTCGCCGGTGTGAACACCCATCGCGTCGAAGTTCTCGATGGAGCAGATGATGATGGCGTTGCCTGCGCGGTCGCGCATGACCTCCATCTCGTACTCTTTCCATCCGATGATGGACTCCTCGACGAGAACCTCGCCCGCAGGCGAGAGGTCGAGCCCCTGCCTGACGATGTCGATGAGCTCCTGGCGGTTGTAGGCTATTCCGCCACCGGCTCCGCCGAGCGTATAAGACGGGCGCAACACCAGCGGGAACCCCAGCTTCTCGGAGAGCGCGAGCGCGTCGTCGACCGTATAAGCGTACCCGCTGCGCGCGCACTCCAGTCCGATCTCGGCCATCGCGTTGGCAAACTCCTTGCGATCCTCGCCCCTCTCGATGGCTGCGAGATCACACCCTATCATCTCTACGCCGTACTTCTCGAGCACACCAGACCTAGCCAGCTCCACCGCGCAGTTGAGCGCGGTCTGGCCACCAAGAGTCGGCAGCAGCGCGTCAGGTCGCTCTCTCTCGATGATCTTCTCAACCGTCTCCGCCGTTATCGGCTCTACGTAGGTGCGCGTCGCCATGGCCGGATCGGTCATGATTGTGGCAGGGTTTGAGTTGACTAGCACGACCTCGAACCCGTCCTCCATGAGCACCTTGCATGCCTGCGTTCCCGAGTAGTCAAACTCGCAGGCCTGCCCGATCGTTATCGGTCCGGATCCGATCACCAGGATCCTATTTATATCGGTTCTGCGGGGCACCGCAGCCTCCTTCCCTCTTCCAAGTTCGCAGCACCGTCGTCAGACGTCTGTCCGGCGCCGATTAGCCATCCCGTCTCTCCTACGAGTGCCAACCGGAAAGCCTGTTGGCGGCGATGTCGATGTCGAGATAGTCCTCGCGTCCGTCCATCAGACGGGAGAACGCCTCGAAAAGATAGGCTGCATCAGTTGGCCCGGGGCTTGCCTCCGGATGGTACTGCACCGAGAACGCCGGTATGTCGAGGAAGGCCATGCCTTCCATCGTCCCATCGTTGAGGTTGACGTGTGTGAGCTGGATGCGGCCATAACGCTCGTTTCGAACCACGGGAGCCACGCAACGCTCGCTCCACGCACGGAGATCCGTCTCATGCTCGGAGAACCCTCCCGAAAGCTCCGGGATGATCGGCCCGAAGGAGGGGAAATCCGCGGCAAAGCCGTGATTCTGACTGGTGATCTCCACCCTGCCGGTACGCAGGTTCATGACCGGCTGATTGCCTCCATGGTGGCCGAACTTCAGCTTCACGATATTGGCGCCGGCGGCTAGAGATAGCATCTGGTTTCCAAGGCAGATTCCAAAGACCGGAATCTTTCCGAGTAGGGCCTGGGCCAGCTCGATCGTCTTGTCCACAGGCTGCGGGTCGCCCGGCCCGTTGGAGAAGAACACGCCGTCGTATCCCCCATCCTCGATCTCGGATGCGGAGGCGTCCCACGGCAGCACCGTAACATCGCAGCCCGCCTGAGCAAGACCGCGGAGTATGCCGCGCTTGATCCCGCAGTCGATAGCCGCGACTCTGTGAGTAGGCGCCGGCGAGGGATCCTTGGCAAACGAGTAGCTCGAACTGTCGTCTGCGAACCTGTAGCTCTCATCGGTGCTGACAGTTCTGGCGAGGTTCACATCAACAATGGGCTCGGAGGCACGAACCTTCGCGAGCAGGGAGTCAACGTCAAAGTCGTCCGTGGAGATAATCCCCCTCATCGCTCCGTTGTCCCTTATGTGGCGGGTGAGCTTGCGGGTGTCGACGCACTCGATGGCCACAACCCCCTCCTCAACAAGAAGATCGGGTAGCGGCATCTCGCTGCGAAAGTTCGAGGGCTCGTAGCACATCGATTTCACCACGAGACCGCGCAACGCCATCCCGCTCGACTGCATGTCGGCGCGGTTGGTGCCGTAGTTGCCGATGTGGGGATAGGTCATCGTCACGATCTGTCCCGCATAGGACGGATCGGAGATAACCTCCTGGTAACCCACCATCGTTGTGTTGAAGCACACCTCTCCGCAGGTCTCCCCAGAGGCGCCGCACATCTTGCCATGAAACACCGTGCCGTCTTCGAGTACCAGGATCGCGGGCTCCGTGCTGGTCCTTATCGTCATTGAATTAGCTGGCACTTAGTCGACCACCTTTCCGTCCTCCATGGTCGCATAGCCCCCGACGTAGGTGTCGGTGGGGCGGCCCTTTATCTCCCATCCGATGAAGCCAGAGTTGATCGAGCGTGACTCGAATCCATCGGCCTCAACGGTCCATTCCATCTCCGGGTCTATCACAGTGATATCCGCCACGCTCCCAGGCTCGAAAGCAACCCTCTCGGCGTGGATGATCTCTCTGGGGCGAACCGCCATGAGTTCCACGACCCTGTTCCAGTCGATGATTCCCGCACCCACCAGCCTGTCCGCAACGAGCGCAACAGAGGTCTCGATGCCTGTCATACCAAACGGCGCGAGCTCGAACTCGCGATCCTTTTCGTACACGGCGTGAGGAGCATGATCTGTGACGATAGCGTCGATCGTCCCATCTTTCAGACCCTCTATGAGAGCGAGTCTGTCCGCCTCGGTGCGAAGCGGCGGGTTGACCTTGAAAGCGGTGTTGTAGTCGTCCCTAATGTCATCCTCGGTAAGAAGCAGGTGATGCGGAGTTACCTCGCAGGTGACTTTAAGCCCCTCTTCCTTGGCGGCGCGCACCAGGTCGAGGCCGCGCGCGGTGGTGATGTGCTGGATGTGAAGCGGGCACCCAGTCAGACGGCTTAGCGCGATATCGCGCATTATCTGAAGCTCCTCGCCCTCGGCGGGCCAACCGGCAAGGCCGAGTCTAGTGGAGGCCACCCCCTCGTTCACCTGTCCCTCGCCAACCAGGCCGTTGTCCTGGCAGTGACTCATGACCGGCCTGTCAAACTGGACGAGATAGTCCATCACGCGCCGCATCATGCCGGAGTCCTGCACGCCAGAGCCGTCATCGGAAAACGCCACCGCACCGTGGGCCACCATATCGCCCATCTCTGTTAGCGACTCACCCTTCCTGCCAACGGTGCATGCGCCGCAGACATGGACGCGGCATTTCCCGACCTCCTCGGCCTTTCTTTTTACGTACTCCACACCAACTGCGTTGTCGATCGCCGGAGTGGTGTTGGGCATGCAGCAGACGGCGGTGATGCCCCCGTGCGCCGCAGCTCTGCTCCCGCTCTCGATGTCCTCCTTGTACTCCTGCCCTGGGTCGCGCAGGTGAACGTGAATGTCCACAAGACCAGGAAGCGCAATCTTGCCGGATAGGTCCCGCTCGATGCCCTTGGGCATATCGAGACCGTGCCCGATCTCCACGATGTGGCCGTCGCGGATGAGCATGTCGGCGACCTCGTCGAGGCCCACCTGCGGGTCGATCAGACGGGCGTTTTTAAGCATCAATGCCATCGGAGCCTCCTCCCAGCAGCAGGTAAAGTGCCGCCATCCTAACGAGAACCCCCGCATAGACCTGGTCGAGTATCACGGAGCGCGCGGGATGGTCGGCCATGTAGTCATCGAGCTCGACACCGCGGTTTATCGGACCGGGATGGCATACGATCGCATCGGGCTTCATAAGCCGATCGCGCTTTCGGTTGAGCCCGTAGAGGTTGCTGTACTCGCGAAGAGTTGGAAACGGCGAGTTCTCTATGCGCTCCTGCTGGATACGGAGCATGTAGACCACGTCCAGCTCGGGGAGCGCCTCGTCCAGGTTGCTCGCGACATGATCAACGCCCAGAACGTCTGGCCTCGCCGGAAGAAGGGTCGCAGGTGCCACGACCGTGACCTCGCTGCCCATAATCTTGAGCGCGGGTATGAGCGAGCCGCACACCCTGGAGTGCCTAATGTCCCCGACTACCCCGACCTTAAGACCATCTAGATGCCCCAACCTCTCCCAGATGGAGTAGAGATCGAGAAGGGCCTGGGTCGGGTGCTGGTGCTTGCCATCACCCGCGTCGATGACCTTCACGCCAACTGTGTCGGCGATCTTTCTGGGAACCCCCGCATGGCGGTCGCGCACTACGACCATGTCGATCTTGTAGGAACACAGTGTCTTAATCGTGTCTGTGAGACTCTCGCCCTTTACTGTGGAGGTTGAGGAACCGCCGAAGTTCAGCGTGTCGCACGAGAGGCGCTTCTCGGCTATCTCGAAGGAGGAGCGGGTGCGCGTGGACGGCTCGTTGAACATGTTCACGACCGTAAATCCACGAAGCGTTGGGACCTTCTTGATCTTCCGCTCGTTGACCTGCTTGAACCCCCTCGCCGTCGTGAGAATCGTCATGATGTCATCGGCGGAGTACTCGGTGATGTCGATAAGATGCTCGTGATTGAAGGGCATGCTAATCACCTGCCAACGGAGCGGCACCTATGCGCTCGCCCGGATCCACCGATAGAATATCGACCTCGGTCTTCCCATCGACCTCGTCCAAGAAGAGCTGAACGTTCTCGTCATTCGACGAGGGAACGTTCTTTCCAACGAAATCGGCCCTGATCGGCAGCTCGCGATGCCCGCGGTCCACAAGAACCGCAAGCTGGACGCTCGCAGGCCGGCCGTTGTCCATGAGTGCGTCAAGGGCCGCACGGATGGTCCTGCCGGTAAACAGGATGTCGTCGACTAGGATGATGTCCTTCCCATCGACGGTGAAGGGGATGTCGGTCGAGTAGACCTCCGGTGCTAAAAAGTGGGTGAAGTCGTCTCTGTAGAAGCTGATGTCGAGCTTGCCGAGAGGAACCTGGATACCCTCGATTCCTTCGATCTTGTCGCGCAGCCTCTTGGCGAGTACGTCTCCCCTAGTCACGATTCCAACCAGAGCGATGTTTTCAGCACCCTTGTTCTTCTCAAGGATCTGATGCGCCATCCTGGTCAGCGACCGCGAGATCTCGTCTGCGTCCATGCAGATCGACTTGATGTTGCCAGCTGCCCTCATGCACACCCCTTTCGCGTTCCCCGAAGACGGGGATGTCGAGCGTGCAGATCGACCGACCACGAACCTGGGCAAAAGAAAAGCCCTCGTCTCGTGGACAAAGGCCAGAACCCAGGTTGCGTTTATGGAGCTTGGTTGAAGCCTTGTCGGTCTCTCTGTACCGAATTAAAGGTCCTAGCACCACAGTATAATCCCG
>CAYRYP010000033.1:0-15537 GCA_964428485.1 uncultured Coriobacteriaceae bacterium | reverse complement strand
AGGCAGTTCTCCTTGTAGTACTTCTCCATGCGACCGCTGGCGATCTTCTCCTGGATGTTCTCGGGCTTGCCGGACTCGGCGGCCTGCGCCTTGTAGATCTCCATCTCATGGGCCTTGACATCGGCGGGCACGTCGTCGCGGGAGATGGAGACCGGGTTCATGGCCGCGATCTGCATCGCGACGTCCTTGGAGAAGGTGATGAACTCCTCGTTGGAAGCGGTGGCAGCATTGCCGTAGGCGAACTTCACGAGGATGCCAATCTTGCCGTTCATGTGGTTGTAGGTGGAGACGTACCCATCAGGGGCCTCAACTACCACGACACGGGAGATCTGCATGTTCTCGCCGAGCTTATGGATGGCGTCGGTCATGATCTCCTCGACGGTCTCGCCCTCGTTGGAGCAGGCCTTGAGGGCCTCAACGTCGGCGGGCTTGCTGTCGAGCGCGGCCTGGGCGATCCTGGCGGTGTAGGCGCGGAAGGTGTCGTTGGTGCCTACGAAGTCGGTCTCACAGTTGACCTCGACCATGATGGCCTCGGTGTTGTCGGCGTTGGCGAGGACCACAACGGTTCCCTCGTTGGTGGCGCGTCCAGCCTTCTTGGCGACGGCGGCGAGGCCGTGCGCACGGAGAATGTCGACGGCCTTCTCCATGTCTCCCTCGGCCTCGACGAGCGCTTTTTTGCACTCCATCATGCCGACGTTGGTCATCTCGCGGAGTTCCTTGACCATGGCTGCGGTGATGTTGGCCATTTCAGATACCTCTTTCTCAGATAGTGGGGTGTCTTTTGCGTGATGGTCCGGCAGCTACTCGGCCGCAGGAGCTTCGGCCTCGACAGCGGGAGCCTCCTCGGCGGCGGGCTCTGCGACGGCCTGGGCCTCATCGGCGGCAGAGGTCTCGGCGGCGGGCTCGGCAGCAACCTCGGCGGCAGCGGGCTCGGCGGCAGGGGCCTCTTCCTCGGCAGCGAAGTCTGCCTCGTCGACGGGCTTGGCGCCGGCACCGGACAGGACGGCCTCGGAGATGAGCTCGCTCACAAGTGCGATCGAGCGGATGGCATCATCGTTGGCCGGGATGCCGTAGTCGATCTCATCAGGGTCGGCGTTGGTGTCGAGCAGTCCTACGACCGGGATACCGAGACGGCGGGCCTCCTTGACGGCGATCTCCTCGCGCTTGGTGTCGACAACGAAGATGGCCTGGGGCAGCGACTTCATGTTGCGAATGCCGTTGAGGTTGTTCTGCAGCTTCTCGAGCTCCTTGTGAAGTTTGATCTGCTCCTTTTTGGGAAGGGTGGCCATGCGTCCGTCGGCGTCCATGGTCTCAAGCTCGATCATGCGACGCACGCGCTCGGAGATGGTGACGAAGTTGGTGAGCATTCCGCCGAGCCAACGGGAGTTGACATAGGGCATATTGCAGCGCTCGGCGTTGTCGGCGATGGTCTGCTGAGCCTGCTTTTTGGTGCCGACGAACAGAATGCTGCCGCCGCGCTGGGCGATCTCGCTCACGAAGGAGTAGGCCTGGTCGAGGGCGACCATGGTCTGCTTGAGATCGAGGATGTAGATGCCATTTCGCTGGGTGAAGATATAGGGCTTCATCTTGGGGTTCCAGCGGCGGGTCTGGTGTCCGAAGTGAACACCGGCGTCGAGAAGGCTCCTGAGAGTGATCGGTTCCATATTTTTCCTCCAATTTGTTAGTCTTCTGCCCGGTTCATCCCCCAAGACGCAGCCTTACGGCCACACGCGCCCGAGGTCCCCAGACATGCGGAATAAAGCGAACTTTTGCAGTATATCCGCCACGTTGACGCAGGTGCAAGAGAAACGCCCCGATAAGGTGGCGATTGGGGAGAAACGGCGCGAGGTGCCCGCCCGCCGGATGATGGTGGCGGGGCCGTAAGGGCAACGCAGTGCATAAGTGTGCCGCAACCTATTGCCTTGCAGGTCCCTTGTGTGTATTTTTGCAGCGTAAGTTTTGCAGTGTGAGAGTTTTGTCACGTGTCAATAACTGGAGGAGAGATGTCACATCCGGTAATTGAGCGAAGCGAGTGCTCGGCTTGCGGAATCTGTTTAGAGGTCTGCCCATCTGGAGCCATTGACATATTGGGGGAATACGCCTCGGTGGTCAACGAAGAGGCATGCACGGCCTGCGGCGATTGCATGGAAGAGTGTCCCATGGGAGCCATCGTCGACATCGAAGAGGACTAGTTCCACCGCCAGCGAAAGCGCCCGATCGGTTCAGCTTCGGCCAATCGGGCCAGACAGGTTCCTGAGCTCCAACCAGGCCCTACGCTTGCCATCCTGCGACCCGAGCGAGGCCTCGAGGTCGTCCACAAACACGAGCAGCCTTCCAAGGACGTGCCTCGACACCCTTCCGGTGACGTCCCCGGCAACAACTCTTTCCTCCACCTTCCCATCGAACGCCTCGGTCAGCGCCTCGAGCGCCCTGCGGTCTAGGGCGGCCACCGCGATCGGGTCCACCACCTCAATTATCAACCTGAGATCCGCAGTCGTCATCTTCGACGACGGGGCACCGAGATCGTCCGGAAGCTGGACGCCCATCAGCGATCCTTTGGGATAGCCCATGGAGTCGAGGGTCTTAGAGAGGGCCTCTCCATCCGGTCCGTCCAGAAATCCACCGCCACCGTCGAGCATCGGGATGGTGCACGAGTTGCCACGCACCGCCACCACGAGCGCCATGGGGCTTCCAAGAACCGCATGGCGAAATCTCGAAAGTAGCTCTCTTCTTTGGGCACACTCCGACTCCGCGAGCTCTTTGGCATCAAGGCCCAGGGACATCTGAGGCTCCTTTCCAAAACTACGGGAACGCGGGCGCGCGGTGCGGTTCCAACTGTTAGACTTCTCCGTAGACATTATCACCCACATGAAAGACTCCCAGCCAAAACCGGGAGCGCATCTGGAAGGAAGAGGGAGATGGCCGTCGAAAAGCTCACCGCAGCCAACTACGACACAACCATAAATGGAAGCGACAAGGTGGTATTCGTCGACTTCAGTGCCGTATGGTGCGGACCCTGCAAGATGTTCGCCCCGATCTTCGATCAGTTTGCGAGCGAGCACGCCTCCGAAGCTCTGTGCGTATCCGTCGACATCGATGAGAGCCGCGAGCTTGCGATGCGCTACGGGATCCAGGCGGTTCCGACCACACTCGTCATCAAGAACGGCGACGTCGTGGACTCGATGATGGGGTTCTCCGATCTCGCGACCCTCGAGAGCAAGCTATCCAGGGCTCTCGGGTAGCCTATAAGGCGCATCGACAGTGTACTCAGTGCCCGTCCCTGCTAAACGCTCGGGGGCGGGCGCTTCTCTAGGTGATACACTTTTTAAATTGTTAACACCAAACCACAATCCCCCGAAAGAAGGCTTCCCATGTGCAACAACGGCGTGAACACCAGCCAGCTCAAGGTCACCATCCAGCAGATCGACGAGTCGGTCGCCTTGAGTAGGCGCTGGACGCACAGGGCCTACCACCTAGCCGACAGCGGCGCGCTCTCAGCCACCGCGGCGAAGCTTGAGGAGGTCCAGAGGCTCCTCGACGAGGCCCGCGGAATGCTGAGCGAGGCCATGGATGTGGTCGAGGACGAGGATGCCGGGTTCACCGTAAACCGCATGTAGGGCGTGAGGCTCATGACCGACCTGTTCAGATTCAGCGTCACCATCCCGGAGGACATGCTTAGGGACTTCGACAGGTACGTCGAGGATCGCGGGGTCTCCAAGAACCGCTCCGAGGCGATCAGGGATCTGATCCGCGAAGCCCTCGACAAGAAGGAATGGGAGGTCTCGGGAGTCGAGGCAGCCGCGACTATAATGCTGGAGTTCGACTGCGCCGACCCAAACCTGCTCTTTAAGCTCGAGTCGATCAAGAGGGGCTTCCGCAAACACGTGATGTCATGCTCGCGGATCTACGTCGACGAGAGCGACTGTGTCGAGACTATCGTGCTGCGCGGCGAGGGCAAGCGCGTCAGCTACCTCGCCAACCTCATCCTGGGGACCAAAGGAATCAGACGCGGCACGATTTCCGCCATGGTGCTAGGCGAGCTTTAAGAGGTGGGTAACGCCGTGCATATCCATATCTTCCTGAGTTACACGGACAGATGGAACCTACCGAGCGTACATGACCCGAAGGCTGCGAGCTGACACTAAGATGATTCGCTCTGTTGACATACACATCGACGGGATAGTGCAGGGAGTGGGGTTCCGACCGTTTGTCTACAGGATAGCCAGACGCAATCTCGTATCCGGCTGGGTACGCAACTCCGTGTCCGGCGTGGACATGCACATTGAAGGCGAGTCTCCCCTGGTCGACTCCTTTATCTCCGACCTTAAAACCGATGCGCCAGCTGCGGCGCGCGTAGACTCCATATCGGTGATCGACGTGGCACCGCAGGGATGTTGCGGGTTCGAGATAAAGAGATCTGAGGAGAACGGTGCGGACACCGCCTCGGGTGAAGCGGGAGATGTCCAAGACGACGAGGTGGTGCAGGCGACCCAGATCCCAGCCGACATGGCAACCTGCCCCAAATGCCTCGAGGAACTCTTCGACCACACCAACAGAAGGTACGGCTACCCGTTCATAAACTGCACCGAGTGCGGGCCGAGGTTCACCATCATCACCGGGCTACCCTACGATCGACCGAAGACCTCGATGGCCGCCTTCGAGATGTGCCCAGACTGCGCCCGCGAGTACTCCGACCCGCTCGACAGGAGGTTTCACGCCCAGCCCGACGCCTGTTTCGAATGCGGCCCCAGGCTCTCCATCCATGCTCCAGTCGATGGTACCGATCTGATCTCAAAGGGGTTCTCCGGCGACAGAAGGGGCACGACCGACGACGCCAGAGGCGAGAGCGAGACGATGATACTCACATGCCTGGCGATGATCAAAAGGGGCGCGATAGTAGCGGAGAAGGGGCTTGGCGGATACCACCTGGTGTGCGACGCCACCAATCAGGCCGCCGTAAAGGCACTGCGCGAGCGCAAGCACCGCGACGGCAAGCCCTTCGCCGTGATGGTACGCGATGTGGACGAGGCCAAGAGAATCTGCAGGGTAAACGAGGCGGAGGCCAGGCTTCTAAGCTCGCCTGCAGCACCTATAGTGCTGATGCGAAAGCGGCCAAACCCTAGCATCAAACTCGCCGACGACATCGCCCCAGGACTTGCCGAGGTAGGGATCATGCTTCCGTGCACCCCGCTTCAGCACATGTTGGTGAGAAACGCCGGGGTGCCCCTGGTGATGACATCGGGCAACATCTCCGAGAGCCCGATCATAGGCGACAACGACTCGGCGCACCACCTTCTCGACGGTGTGGCCGACATCTTCTTGGACAACGACCGTGAGATAGTCTCACGCTACGATGACTCCGTGGCGCGGATCATCGGCGGAAACGTTCAGATGGTAAGAAGAGCCCGGGGATACGCCCCCGTACCAGTGGCGTTCCCATCTGCAGGAGGCGGTGGTGCCGGTGGTAGAGCAGACGAGGGCGCAACCGGCGTCGGGACCATTCTGGGCGTCGGGCCGGAGCAGAAAAGCACGTTTTGCATCGCGCGCGGGGGCGAGGCTTTCGTATCACAGCACATAGGCGATCTTGAGAGCGCGGAGGCCCTGGAGAGCTGGCAGGCGACATTGGAGCTCTACGAGCGCGTCTTCTCGCTGTCTCCAAGCGCCGTCGCATGCGACATGCACCCCGAGTACCTCTCCACCAAGTGGGCCAGATCGGCCGTGGATGCAGGAGGCGCACTGGCGGGGGCACCGCTTTTCGAGGTGCAGCACCACCACGCCCACATAGCAGCGGTCTTAGGAGAACATATCGCCGCCGGGAACATCGAGGCCGATGAGCCGGTGATAGGCGTAGCTCTCGACGGAACCGGGTACGGCACGGACGGCACGATATGGGGTGGCGAGGTGCTGGTGTGCAACACGGCCGAGTCGGAGAGGATGGGCCACCTCATGCAGATGCCGCTGCCGGGTGGGAGCTCTGCGGTGGAACACCCAGTGCGCATGGCCTACGCGCTGCTGTCGCACCTCAAGCTCCTCAACCATCCAGGGGCCGTGCGCATCATCGAATCTCTCGGGGACGATGGTGTCGAGATGCTCGACTTCATGCTGACCAGCGGACTCGGCGTAAACCAGACCTCTTCCTGCGGAAGACTGCTTGACGCGTTCTCCGCCCTGGTGGGGCTTTGCATGGATGCGCAATTCGACGGGCAGGCCCCGATGCTTCTGGAGAGCGCCACCCGCGACCGGCAAACCGGCCTCGTACTCTCCGATTACGGCCTGGCGGACTCGATGCCCCGCTACGCGATGCTTGTGATGTGCGACGACGAGAAGGACAGCTGTTTGGTTATCGACCCCTCCCAGACGGTGCGGGCGATACTCGACGACGTGGCTGCAGGGGTCTCACCCGGCCTGATCTCGCTGCGCGCCCACATAGCGCTGTGCGACGGTTTCTCCAGCGCCGTATCGGGGATCCGCAACATCACAGGGATCACCACCGTGGCCCTATCGGGAGGGGTCATGGCCAACAGGCTTGTCATGGGATACCTGGTCTCGATGCTCAGGCGCGGAGGCATGCGCGTGCTCACCCACATCGACCTGCCGCCCAATGACGGCTGCATCTCCTACGGGCAAGCCGTGAGCGCCTCGGCGCGGATGTCCGCTGGTATTTCCATATAATCGAGTTAGTTCGAACTTTTCGCCGGGCGCGCTGGGGGATGCGCCTGGATGCAGATACTCCAAGGGGGCATTTCGCATGTGCCTTGCGATACCGGGCAGGATCATCGAGATAGACAGCAAAACCAACATGGCCAGAATCGACGTGATGGGCGCCGAGAGGGACGCATCTGTGGATCTGGTGCCGGATGCCAAGGTGGGTGACTACATCCTGACGCACGCGGGGTTTGCGATCACGATAATAGACGAGGCGGAGGCCGCCGAAACCATTGGGCTCATCGAGGAGCTGGCGCAGCTGGCCGGCCCCGAAGCGCGGATCGCGGGTTAGAGAAATGGTAGATCTGTATCGCTTCTCCGATCCTGAACTGGCACGCGCCCTAGTGCGCTCGATAGGTGAACACGCCCCAGACCATGCGAGAATCATGGAGGTCTGCGGCACCCACACGATGTCCATCGCGAAAAACGGACTGAGAGGGCTTCTCCCAGAGGGAATCGAGCTTCTGAGCGGCCCGGGATGCCCTGTTTGCGTGACCCCCACCAAAGACATCGACTCGATCATCGCGATGTCAATGATGCCTGGGGTCACGGTGGCCACATTCGGCGACATGATCCGCGTACCCGGCAGCTCCGAATCGCTTCAGAGCGCCAGGAGCCTGGGGGCCAACGTAGAGGTGGTGTACTCCCCACTAGATGCCCTTGGTATCGCGCGCGACAACCCCGACACGCAGGTGGTGTTCGCAGGCGTGGGGTTTGAGACCACGGCACCGCTCGTAGCTGCAACCATCAAGAGAGCCGCCGCCGAGAAGGTCGACAACTTCACCGTGGCATGCATGCACAAAAACGTTCCGCACGTGCTCGAGGCCCTCGTCAACGACGACGAGGTGGCTATCGACGCCTTCATCCTGCCAGGGCACGTCTCCACGATCATCGGGAGTAGGCCCTACAACTTTCTCGCAAGTGAGTGTCACATCCCGGGTGTCATCGCCGGGTTCGAGGCGCTCGACATCCTCCAGGGCATAGCCATGCTGGTGCGCCAGTTAACAGCCGGGGATGCCAGGATCGAGATCGCCTACGCGCGCGGCGCAAGCGTTGAGGGCAATCCGACCGCGATGGCGCTGCTCGAGGAGGTGTTCGAGGAATGCGACTCAACCTGGAGGGGCCTCGGCACGATTCCAATGTCGGGATACCGGATCAGGGAGTCCTATGCCTCCTTCGACGCGATGCGAAGGTTTGCGCTGGATGTCCCAGATAGCACAGATCCCCCCGGCTGCAGGTGCGCAGACGTGCTTCGCGGAATCATGAAGCCGAGTGCATGCCCGCTCTTCGCCAAGGTGTGCACCCCGATGGATCCGGTGGGACCCTGCATGGTCTCCTCTGAGGGTAGCTGCGCGGCCTATTACAAGTACGGGCTGGACTGATAGGTGGTCTGAGGTGAGTCGGGACAAGGTTCTCATGTCGCACGGCAGCGGCGGATCGATGATGAAATCGCTCATAGACGAGGTCTTCCTCGCCGGCTTCGGGAGCGACCCCGCCGGCCAGGGGGACGACTCCTTCGTGGGAGCGCTGCCCGAGAACTGCGAGCGCATAGCGATCTCCACCGACACCTTCGTCGTAACCCCCAGGTTCTTCCCCGGAGGAGACATCGGACGGCTAGCCGTGTGTGGCACCGTCAATGACGTGGCCACATCCGGAGCCAGAGTGCTCTATATCTCATGCGGCTTTGTGCTGGAGGAGGGCCTGCCGCTCGACGAGTTGAGGAGGGTCTGCGCCTCGATGGCGGAGGCCTCGCGTGAGGCCGGCGTGCCCATAGTGACCGGCGATACCAAGGTCGTGGAGCGCGGTGGCTGCGACGGTCTCTACATCAACACATCGGGTGTCGGGGTCTTGCCCGAGGGGGTGCACCTCTCCGGGCGCAACTGCAGGCCCGGCGACAAAATCCTGCTCTCCGGTACGCTCGGCGACCACGGCATCGCGGTGATGGTAGCCCGCGAGGGCCTGGGAATGTCCGCCGCGGTGAAAAGCGATGCTGCCCCGCTCAACCACCTCGTGCAAAAAGTGAGGGAGGCAGCGCCAAACACGAGGTGCTTCCGCGACCCCACCCGCGGCGGCCTTGCCTCGACGCTCAACGAGCTCGCAGCCCAGAGCGGAGTCTCGATGGTGGTGCGGGAGGCGGATGTGCCCGTGCACCCACAGGTGCGCGGCTGCTGCGACATGCTGGGATACGACGTTTTCCAGGTCGCCAACGAGGGGAAGATGGTCTGCGTAGTTCCCGCCGAGGAGGCAGATGCGGCACTTGTGGCGATGCGCTCGTGCCGCTACGGGGAGGACGCCTCGATCATCGGCGAGGTCGTCGAGATTCCAGAGAGCCGCTCCCCCATAGTCCAGGTGGAGACAGAGCTGGGCTCCCACCGCGTCATGGATATGCTGGTGGGAGAGCAGCTCCCAAGAATCTGCTAGGCCCCGTTTATCACGCTCTCGACATCAAGAGCGATCATGTACTCCTCGTTGGTGGGAATCACCACAGCGGTGATCGCGGAGGTCGGCGTGGAGATGATCACGGGATCGTCGGAGCGCACCGCATTCTTCTCCGGGTCGATCTCAAGGCCCATCCACGCGAGGCGCTTGGCAACGCCCTCGCGCATCACCGGAGAATTCTCGCCGATTCCAGCCGTGAAGACCATGGTGTCGACGCCCTCCATCGAAGCGGCCATCACCGCAAAGAGCTGGGCAGTGCGGTAGTAGAACATGTCGAGCGCCATCTGGCAGTTCTCGTCACCGCCCTCTGCACCCTCGATGATGTCGCGTGAGTCGCTGGAGACGCCCGAGACGGCAAGCAGACCAGACTGCTTGTTCATCATCGTGTCGATCTCGTCGATCGAATAGCCGCCGACGCGGCTCAGGTAGAAGACGGTGGCGGGGTCGACAGTGCCACAGCGGGTGCCCATGATGAGGCCGTCGAGCGGAGTGAGGCCCATCGTGGTGTCCATGCACCGTCCATCCTGGATGGCACACAGCGACGCACCCGAGCCAAGATGGCAGCTGACTAGCTTGTGGACCTTGTCTCCAAGGAATTCATGGGCGGCACGCCAGATATAGCGGTGGCTAGTGCCATGGGCGCCGTACTTACGAATGTGGAGGTTATTCACGACGTCACGCGGCATGGCATAGCGCCACGCCTGCTCCGGCATGTTGTAGTGAAACGCGGTGTCAGGCACGATGACGTTGCTGATCTCCGGGAACAGGTCGCGGCAGATCTCGATAACGTCGGCCTCAGCGTAGTTGTGCAGCGGGGCGAGCGGGGCGACCTCGCGGACCCATCCAAGGCTCTCATCGGTGACGATCTTGGACTCGGGGAAGTACCATCCTCCCTGCACCACACGGTGCCCGATCCCACCGATGGGCTTGTCGACACCCTTGAGGATCTCGAAGACGTGCTGGATTGCGGTCTTATGGTCGGGAAGGGCGATCTCCATCTTCTGCTTCTCGCCGCCCATCTCCTCGTGCCCGATGAACGAGCCATCGATACCGATGCGCTCACAGTTGCCCTTCGCGTACACCTCTCGGGTGTCAACGTCGAGAAGCTGATACTTGAGTGACGAGCTACCTGCGTTGATGACGAGTACGTTCATATCTCTCCTCCCATTAGGCCGACAACGGCCCGATGTATGTTCTCCGAAAGCAGAGCGCCGCGGTTCAAACCGCGGCGCGGGATGCTACCTGCGTTCCTTGGACCTGCGCGCGTTGATCATGTGATTGAGCGCGTTGAGGTAGGCCTTGGTGGACGACACGATGATGTCACCATCGGCGCCGCGTCCAGAGTAAACCTCCCCATCGTTGGCCTTGACCCTCACAGACACCTCGCCCAGAGCGTCGATTCCACGGGTGACGGACTGGACGGAGAACTCCAGAAGGTCGTTTTCGACCTCGATGATCTTGTTGGCCGCCTTGTATGCCGCATCGACCGGTCCGGTTCCGTAGGCGACATCGGTAATCTCGGTGCCATACTCGTTGACCAGCGTCAGCGTGGCGGTGGCGATCAGCGGCTCACCACATGAGATCTGCAGCGACTTGAGGGTGTAGACCGCGGTCGTGCTGCGATCCTGCTCTCCCACCAGGGCCTCGAGGTCCTCGTCGTAGACCTCCTTCTTCCTGTCGGCCACGCGCAGGAAGGCCTCGTAGATCTTGTCGAGCTCATCTCCTTCGTACTCGTAGCCAAGCGCACTCAGGCGCTCGCGGAGAGCGGCACGACCGGAGCGAGCAGAGAGGATGATGGAGCTTCCGCCTGCGCCGACATCGGCTGGATCGATGATCTCGTAGGTATCGCGGCTCTTGATAACGCCGTCCTGGTGAATGCCGGAGGAGTGCGCGAACGCATTGGCTCCGACGATAGCCTTATTGGGCTGCACCTTGATTCCGGTGATCGAGGAGACCAGGCGGCTGGCACGGGTGAGCTCGGTGGTCACAACATCGGTGTAGGCGTCGAGGTCATCCCCATGCATCTTGATGGCCATGACAACCTCCTCGAGGGCCGTGTTGCCGGCGCGCTCGCCGAGGCCGTTGATGGCGCACTCGATCTGCGTGGCGCCGTTGGCCACCCCTGCCAGCGACAACGCGGTGGCCATTCCGAGATCGTTGTGACAGTGGACGGAAATCGTGATGTCCTCGATACCGTCGACATTGTCCATCAGATACTTGATCCTCCTGCCGAAGTGATCGGGCATGGAGTATCCGGTGGTATCGGGAATGTTGACCGTGGTGGCACCCGCCTTAACGACAGCCTGGATGATGCGGGCCAGGAACTCGAAATCGCTCCTGCCGGCGTCCTCGGCGTAGAACTCAACGTCGTCGGTGTACTTGCGGGCGTGCTTGACGGCCGCCACGCCGCGCTCGATCGCCTGCTCCTCAGTGATGCGGAGCTTGTCGCGCAGGTGGCTCGGCGAAACACCCAGGCCAGTGTGGATCCTGGGGCGCTTGCAGTTGGCAAGGGCCTCGGCCGCAGAATCGATGTCCTTCTCGACCGCTCGGGACAGCGCGCACACAACGGCCCTGTCCCCCACCAGGTTGGCGATCGACTGGACCGACTGGAAATCACCGGGGCTCGAGATCGGGAAACCCGCCTCTATGACATCCACGTTGAGCCTAAGAAGCTGGCTGGTGATCCTTAGTTTCTCGTCGGCGTTCATTGATGCGCCGGGCGACTGCTCGCCATCGCGCATGGTGGTATCGAAGATCTTTATCTTGCGTGCCATTGACATTTTCCTCCTTCTAAAGATCGTCAGCCTGCAAAACAACCATATGTTAAGAGATCGGGCAGGCCGAAAAGCCCGCCCGATCCCCATCGTCTTGTCCGCGGTACGTATGAATCCTATAGGTGGATGTACCAGATGCCTTTCAGATCGTACTCGTCGAGGGCCGTCGCGAGCTTGTCACGCACACTCTCAGAGCACGGGTCGTCGAGGTTGAACACCACGGTGGCGATGTCGCTGCCGCCTCTGGCGCTCACCTGCATTGTGGATATGTTGATGTTGGCGTCGCCGAGCACAGGGCAGATGCGGCTGAGCCTTCCAGGGCCATCCACGTACTGCATGATGAGGATGTTGGAGGAGGGTGCCATGTCGAACCTGTACCCGAGGAAGTCGACGATGCGAACACTGCCAGCCTCGCCCGCGATAGAGACACCCACCTCAAAGTCGGTGGACTGTCCCTCGGCGCGGCAGCGCAACCTCACCATGCTGGCATATCCTTCGAACCTATCCTTCTTGGTCATCGTCAGGTCTATCCCGCGCTCCTCGGCGAGATGATCGGCGTTGACGAAGTTGACCCTCTCATCGGTGGTCTGAGAGATGATCCCCTGCAGCACCGCCGTGCCGAGAATCTCGTAGTCGCCCTTGGCGAGTTCACCCATCGTGGTCACCTGCAGCTTGGTGATAGGAGCGCCCACGAGCTGAGCGAGTATGCGACCGGCGGTCTGACAGGCCTCGACGTAGGGGCCGACGGTTGCCATCACATCATCGGGGACCTTGGTCATGTTGAGGGCGGTGGAGACCATCCTGCCCTCTAGGCCGTCCATTATGAACTCGGAGATCTGGATTCCCGCACGATCCTGAGCCTCCTTGGTGTTGGCGCCAAGGTGCGGGGTGAGGATGATGTTGTCGAGGCCGTGCATCGGCGACTCCGTGCAGGGCTCCTTCTCGTAGACGTCGATGGCGGCTCCTGCGATGCGACCCTCCTTGGCCGCACGGGCGAGCGCATCCACGTCGTAGATGCCGCCGCGGGCGGCGTTGACCAGAAAGACCGTGGGCTTCATCTTGGCAAACTGCTCGTCTCCGAACATGCCAATGGCCTCCTTGGTCTTAGGCAGGTGCACGGTGATGAAGTCGGCCTGCGGGAGGATCTCGTCGATGTCGTCGTAGATCTCAACCCCAAGCTCGCCGGCGCGCTCCGGCGGGCAGTAGGGATCGTAGCCGATGAGCCTCATCCCGAAGCTCCTGGCGCGCTCGGCCACAAGCCCTCCGATGCGCCCGAGGCCGAAGATGGCGAGCGTCTTCTCATAGAGCTCGTTGCCCTTGAACTTACCGCGCTCCCAGTTGCCAGCCTGCATCGAGTTGTTGGCGATGACGGTCTTTCTAGCAGCCGCCAGCATCAAACACATCGTCTGCTCGGCTGCGGAGATGACGTTGGAAGTGGGGGCGTTGCACACTATGACGCCTTTTTCCGTCGCAGCCTCGATGTCCACGTTGTCCACGCCCACACCGGCGCGTCCGATGATCTTGAGGTTGGTGGCGGCCTCGATGATCGGTCGGGTTACCTTGGTGGCGCTGCGCACGATGATCGCATCGTAGTCGGCAACGGTGGCGATTATCTGCTCCTCAGCCTGGTCGGTGCGAACATCGACCTCGTAGCCGTGCTCGCGGAGCATCTCCACACCCTTGTCGGCGATCTTATCTGCTACAAGTATCTTCATCAGATTAATCCTCCATGAAAACTTCCTCGGCGGCCTTGATGCCCGCCCCGCGCTCGAACTTGTATCCGAGCTCGCTGAGCGTCATCTCGAGAGCCGCCAGAACCGTGATCACATCGAACTCGCCCACATAACCGAGGTGGCCGATCCTGAAGATCTTGCCGGCGTACTCGGCCTGTCCACCCGCGATGGTGACGCCATACTTGTTCTTCATGATGGAGACGAGCTCCTTGCCGTCGATGCCCTCGGGCACAACGACCGGGGTAACCGCGCTGCCGCGCCCCTCGGCCGGAGCGAAGAGCTCCAGACCCAGCGCCTCGACGCCGCGGCGGGTGGCCTCGGCGAGCCTCGCATGGCGTGCGATGACGTTATCAAGTCCCTCTTCACGGATGAGATTGAGAGACTCGGCGAGACCGGTCATCAGCGAGACCGCGGGGGTGAAGGGCGTGGTGTCCTTCTCGAGGCTCTTCTTGTACTTACCCCAATCGAAGTAGTACTTGGGAAGCGTGGAGCGCTCGTAGGCCTTCCAAGCCTTGGGACTCACGGTGACGGCAGCGAGGCCCGGGGGAAGCATGAGGCCCTTCTGAGAGCCGGTCATGACGCAGTCGATGTGCCACTCGTCGGTGCGCATCTCGACGGCACCGATGCCAGTGATGGAGTCGACGATAAAGACGCACTCGGGGTAGTCCTTGACGATCTCGCCCACGGTCTTGACATCGTTGAGTACTCCGGAGGAGGTCTCGGACTGGGTGACGATCACGCCGCGGGTGTCGGGGTTTTCCCTGAGAGTGCTGGCGATGTCGTCGGGATCCACACAGGTTCTCCAGCCGTAGGAAAGGATGATCGGCTCGAGGCCATAGACCTCGGCGAGCTCGCCCATGCGCTGGCCGAACTTGCCATTCTCGCAGATGATGACCTTGTCGCCGGGGCAGAAGAGGTTGGCGATGGAGCTCTCCATGGCGCCGGTGCCGGAGCTGGCGAAGATGCAGACATCGCTCTCGGGGGCCTGGAACACATATTTGAGGCCCTCGGCGCACTCACGCACCACCTTGTTGAAGTCGGGGGTGCGGTGGTGGATCATCGGCCTCGCCTGAGCCAGCAGCACCTCCGATGGGACCTGGGTCGGTCCCGGAGTCATCATGTACTTCTTCTTCATTGTCTTCATCCTCCCTGTCGTTTCCATCACCACAGCGCCTTTGTTCGCCGGGATATAACCACGTCTTTCATCCTGCAGTCTGCATATATGTCCAAAACATCGCCCTTTACGGGGCTAGTTCCTCGACAGCGCAATCTTGCCCGTACGGGCGATCTCCTTGATCCCATACCCACGGAACAGTTCCTCCATCGCCTGGAGCTTGTCGGAGGTGCCCGTAGCCTCGATAGTCATGGCGTTCTTGCCCACGTCGACGATGCGCGCGCGGAACACGTTGACCAGCTCGATCAGCTCGTGCCTGGTCTCCGCCGGAGCGTGCACCTTGAACAGCACCAGCTCTCGGTAGACCGATTCCTCTTCGGTGAAGTCATTGATCTTGTGCACGTTTATCAGCTTGTGGAGCTGCTTGGTGACCTGCTCGAGAGCGACATCGTCAGCGCGCACCACCAATGTCACGCGCGAAAGCGTCGGATCCTCGGTCACGCCCACCGCCAGCGACTCGATGTTGAAGCCGCGCCTAGAGATGAGTCCCGTGATGCGGGCCAAAACTCCGAACCTGTTGTCAACGAGAATAGAGAGAGTGTGTAGCATCCCTATCTCCTTCCCTCGTCTAAGGGTCCCATGATGGAGGGTGCCCTCCCCTGTATCCCCGGGCCCTGCGCCCCGATCATGTAGGACAGCGGCTTGTTGTTGCCCACCATGGGGAGCGCAAGCTCCGCGCGTGACATCCTCACGTCGAGGATCGCCGGACCCT